>DATEMG010000581.1:0-10840 GCA_035275805.1 Blastocatellia bacterium | reverse complement strand
CTATCTATCTTCTATTATCTCCGCTTAGCTTGAGTTTTCTTGCTGGTTTTGGCTTTTGTTTTGTTCAGGTTGGTGGTTTTAATAACCGCCTTACCGTTGGTTGCAATTTTCGGGCGGGCGGCGACCGGCAGCAGCGCCTCGGCGAAGACTTCCCGCACATTCTCGACGAAGATGATTTCGAGGTCGCGCTGTGGCTCTTTGGGCACCTCTTCCATGTCCTTACGGTTTTGCGCAGGCAGGATGACTTTCTTCATTTGCGCGCGGTGGGCGGCGAGCAGCTTCTCCTTCACCCCGCCTATCGGCAGCACGTCGCCGCGCAGCGTGATCTCGCCAGTCATCGCGACGTGTTTGTTGACTGGGCGGTTCGAAAGTGCCGAGATCAGCGCGGTGGCCATTGTGATGCCCGCCGAAGGGCCGTCTTTCGGGGTTGCGCCCTCGGGAATGTGGAGGTGAATATCGGTCTTTGAGAATATGTCTTCGTCAATGCCCAGCTCCCTGGAGCGCGACTTGGCAAAGGAATAGGCCGCGACCGCCGACTCGCGCATCACGTCGCCCAACTGGCCCGTTAGCTGCAGCGTGCCCTTGCCCTTCATCGTCAGAGCCTCAATGAAGAGGATGTCGCCGCCAGTGGCCGTCACCGCCAATCCCGTCGCCACGCCGATCTGGTCGTGTTTCAACATCTCTTCGGGTTCTATTTTGGTCGGCCCCAGAAATTCGCTCAGGTTTTTGACCGTGACCTTGACCTGCTCGTTGTCGCCTTCGGCGACCCGGCGCGCCACCTTGCGGCAGATTTTGCCGATCTCGCGCTCGAGTTGGCGGAGGCCAGATTCGCGCGTGTATTTCACTACCGCGTCGCGAAGCGCGGGCTCTGAAATGGTCAGGTTTTCCGGCTTGATGCCGTTCTCGTCCATTTGTTTTGGGAGCAGGTGGCGGAGAACGATTTGCAGTTTCTCGTCCTCGGTGTAGCCCGAAAGGCGAATGACCTCCATCCGGTCGCGCAGCGCGGGCTGAACGGTTTCGAGCACATTGGCCGTGGTCATGAACATCACGTTCGACAGGTCGAACGGCGCGTTCAGGTAATTGTCGCGGAACGAGAAGTTCTGTTCCGGATCGAGCACTTCCAAGAGGGCGGACGAGGGGTCGCCGCGAAAATCTGAGCTGACCTTATCGATCTCGTCGAGCATGATCAACGGGTTGCTTGTTGCGGCCTGCTGAATCGCCTGGATGATTCGCCCTGGCATCGCGCCGACGTAGGTTCGGCGGTGGCCGCGAATTTCAGCCTCGTCGTGGACGCCGCCCAGACTCAACCGGACGAATTTACGGTTGAGCGCCCGCGCGATCGAACGGCCGAGGCTGGTCTTGCCCACGCCCGGCGGGCCGACCAAACAGAGGATAGCCCCCTTCGGCTTCTCTTTGATCTTGCGGACGGCGAGCGCCTCGATGATGCGCTCTTTGACCTTTTCCAGCCCGTAATGATCCTCATCCAGGATCTCCTGAGCCTTCTTCAGGTCGAGATTCTCCTTCGAGCGCGTCGACCATGGCAGCGCGACCATGATATCGAGCCAGTTGCGCAGTGTGGCCGTCTCGGCCGCGTCCGGGTGCATGCGTTCGAGCTTCTTCAACTGGCGATCGACCTCTTCCTCGACAGGCTTCGGCATCTTGCCTTTGGCCATCTTTTCGCGGTATTGCGCGATGTCTTCGGCCAGTTCGTTGCCTTCGCCCAGTTCCTGCTGGATTGCCTTCAACTGCTGGCGCAGGTAGAACTCGCGCTGCGAGCGGTCGATCTCGCCCTTGGCCTGCGTGTTGATTTCCTGCTGGACGGTCAACACTTCGATCTCTTTCGTCAGAAGCTCGTTGACTCGGTGCAGGCGCGGGGTCACGTCCAGTTGTTCGAGCACAGTCTGCGCGTCTTCGACTTTAAGCTCCAGGTTCGACGCGGCCAGGTCTGCCAGTCGCGCCGGGTCTTCGACAGTCGTAACGATGGCCATCACTTCGGGCGAGATGTTCTTGCCGAGCGTGACGGCCTTTTCTAACGACGACCTGATGTTGCGCGTCAGCGCCTCGAGCTCCAGATCCTCTTTGGGCGGATTTTCTTTCAGCTCTTCGATCCGCGCCTGCAGGTAGTTCTGGTTGTCTTCGAGGTAGTTGATCTTCGCGCGCGCGATGCCCTGCACCAGGATGCGGATGCGCCCGTCGGGCAGCTTCAGCATGCGCATGATGATCGCCACCGTCCCCACGTCGTAAAGATCGCCCTGACCGGGCTCTTCTTTGTCGGAGTCCCGCTGCGCCGTGAGCATGATCATGCGGTTTTCGGCCAGCGCCTGGTCGACGGCGCGGATCGAACGTTCGCGGCTGACGAACAGCGGCACGATCATGAATGGAAAGATCACGATGTCGCGCAGCGGCAGCACCGGCAACGTCTCGGGGATCTTGATTTGTTCTTCGGCGCTTTCGGGCGCCGCCTGTGTTTCTACTAGCTCTGTAGACATATTCAATATTGTAGATTGGAGGTTGGAGGTCGGAGGTCGGAGGTCGGTTGATTATCTTAACCAACCACTCGGGCGCCGGCCGCCAACTCAGTCGGAAACCGGAATCGTAATCTCTTTTCCACAATCGCCGTTCTTCGGCAACCGGATTTGCAGAACCCCGTCCGTCAACCTCGCCGATATATTCGGCGTGTCAATCGGCCATTTGAGCTGCAGACTGAACGTGAAGGCGCCGAAAGTCCGTTCGAGACAGATGAAGCGGATCGGGCGTTCTTCCTCGGGGAGCAGTTTGCCGGTGAAGCTATCCCGCTCCTTGCGGCATTCGATCTTGAGGACGTTGTCGAGCAGCGTGACGCGCGTATGTTCGGGCGGGACGCCCGGCGCCTCGACTCTGATCAGGATCGCGTCATCCATCTCGCACACGTCCACCGGCGGCGCCCACGCCACGGGCGCGGATGAACTGAGCGTCACCGCCCGCATCTCCTCCAACCGCGCCAGCATCCGTCGCATCTGTTCTCTGAGTTGCTCGGCGAAATCTCTTGACACCGGGCTCAAAGGATTAGTTATCGCCATAAATTCCGCGTGGCGTCGGCGGCGCCGGCCTTGTTTCCCGCCCGCCGACTCGATGATTCTGAAAATGACATGATTATGGAATCAGCAATGGATTCTAGCTTTCACTTCTGAAGCGCGCAAGAAGGGAAAAACTCAACATGGCTTTTACGAAGTCGTCAGGGAGAAACTAAGGCTTTGTTCAAAAATAATTCTGTTCAAAATAAATTGATCACTTTTAGGAATAGGAGTGGATTATCGTGTAAAACTCAATAGAACCTGTCCAAAATTTTAGGCCCCATTCTCATCGAATAGTTCTACTCGCCGTTGTTTGCCGAAGAGGCTGCAGCTGTATGTTTCCACCGCAGCACGGGCTTGCGGGCCGCCGCCGCTTCGTCGAGTCTGCCGATGCGCGTATTGTGCGGCGCCGATTTGACCAATTCGGGATTTTGCTCGGCTTCCGTCGCGATTGATTTCATCGCGTCAATGAACAGATCAAGTTCTTCACGCCCTTCGCTCTCGGTCGGCTCGATCATCATCGCGCCGGGCGCCACCAGAGGGAAATAGATGGTCATCGGATGGAATCCGTAATCGATCAGCCGCTTGGCGATGTCGAGCGTGTGGACGCCGAATTTCTGCTGGCGTTTGTCGTTCAGGATCACCTCGTGCATGGGTTGGCCGTCGAAGGCGATGTCGTATGTGTCCTTCAGGCGGTGGGCGATGTAATTGGCGTTGAGCACCGCCGTCTCGGTCGCCTCGCGCAGACCTTCGGGGCCTAAGGTGAGAATGTAACAGAGCGCGCGCACCAGCACCGAGAAGTTGCCGCAGAAAGCGCGCACCCGGCCTATTGACTGTGGGCGGTCGTAATCCAATCTCAAAACGCGCCGGCCATTGTCGTCGGTCTCGACGACGCGCGGGAAGGGAAGGAACGGCTCAAGCTCTTTGGTCACTGCGATTGGCCCCGCGCCGGGCCCCCCGCCGCCATGCGGAGTCGAGAATGTCTTGTGCAGGTTCAGGTGAATCACGTCGACGCCCATATCGCCAGGTCGCGTCACGCCGACCAGCGCGTTCATGTTCGCGCCGTCCATATAAACCATGCCGCCCGCATCGTGGACGATGCGGCAGACCTCTTCGATATTCTCTTCGAACATTCCGAGAGTCGAGGGGTTGGTCAGCATTAACACCGCGACGTCTCCGTTGACGGCCCGGCGCAGGTTTTCGATATCTATTGCGCCGTTGGCGCTCGACTTGATCGTCTTGACCTTATAGCCGCAGACGGCGGCCGAGGCCGGATTGGTGCCGTGCGCCGAATCGGGGATCAGCGCGAGTTTGCGCGCGTCGCCACGCGCTTCCAGGCATTTGCGGATCACCATCAGCCCTGTCATCTCTCCCTGCGCCCCGGCGGCGGGTTGAAGACTGACTGCAGGCAGCCCCGTAATCTCGGCCAACGCGTCTTCAAGCTCCATGAGCAATTCCAGATTGCCTTGCGCCAGATGGTCGGGCGTGTACGGGTGCGACGAAGCGAAGCCTTCGAGCCGCGCCACGCGCTCGTTGAGCTTCGGGTTGTACTTCATCGTGCACGAGCCGAGCGGGTACATCCCGTAATCAACCGCGTAGTTCCACGTCGAGATCCGCGTGAAGTGGCGGACAACGTCGACCTCACTGACTTCGGGCAGCCCTGCGAGGTCGTCGTCGCGCAGCAGTTTTGGATCGATCAGCAAATCTACAGGCGCCGCTTCGACGTCGAGCGCGGGCAGCTTGTACCCCACTCGCCCCGGCCGCGAACGCTCGAAGATCAGACCTTCGTTTTGATTGACGTGAACGCTTGCTTTTTTGATCACTACCACTCCTCAGAAAATCAACCACGAAGAAACGAAGACCACGAAGGTTTTTTTCTGATTTTCTTCGTTCCCTTCGTTTCTTCGTGGTTGATTTTCATTCTTTTGTCACTATTTCAACGCCTCAACCAGAGAATCAATTTCCGCCTTTGTCGTCGTTTCGGTGACGCACATCAGAATTTCGTTCTTCATTTCGGGGAAAAATCGAGAGAGCGGGAGGCCGCCGATGATCTTTTTATCGGCGAGCCTGGACAGAATAACCTCCGACGGTTTCGGACAACTGACCACGAACTCATTGAAGAATGGCGCGTCGAATCGCAGCCGGTAATCGCCGACCGCTGCGATCCGCTTCGCCGCGTAATGCGCTTTCCGCATATTAAGTTCGGCCACTTCGCGCAAACCGCTTCTGCCCATTATTGAAAGGTAGATAGTGGCCATCAGGGCGTAGAGCCCCTGGTTGGTGCAGATGTTCGAAGTCGCCTTCTCGCGGCGGATGTGTTGTTCGCGCGTCGCCAGCGTCAGCGTGTAGCCGGCGCGGCCCTCGGCGTCGGAGGTCCGGCCGACAAGTCGCCCCGGGATCTGGCGCATTAATTTTTCAGTCGTCGCGAAGAATCCGCAATAAGAGCCGCCGAACGACATCGGGATGCCGAACGATTGCGCCTCGCCGCAGACGATGTCGGCCTCGGCGTGGCCGGGGGCTTGCAGCAACCCCAGACTCAGCCCCTCGGTGACCACGACCGCGAACAGGGCGCCGATGCGATGCGCCGCCTCGGAAATCGCCCGCAAATCCTCGACGCCGCCGAAGAAGTTGGGTGATTGAATGACGACGGCCGCGACGTCGGAGTCCAGAGAATTCAACGCGTCGAGCTTCAAAGCGCCGGTCTTTTCATCGAACGGCAGCGTAATCTCGTCAATCCCGGCGTTGCGAATGTAGGTGTCGACGACCTGGCGATATTCGGGGTGCAGGTTGCCCGCGAGCGCGACCTTCGGGCGGTTGGTCACGCGGTCGGCCATCAGGACGGCCTCAGCGGTTGCGGTCGAACCGTCGTAGAGAGACGCGTTCGAGACCTCCATTCCCGTCAACTCGCAGATCATCGTCTGGAACTCGAAGATCGCCTGCAACGTGCCCTGACTGATCTCCGGCTGATAGGGCGTGTAGGAGGTGTAAAACTCCGAGCGCGAGATCAGCGTGTCAATGACGGTCGGGATGAAATGGTCGTAAGCGCCCGCGCCCAGAAACGAGACCATCCTTTCGCCAGTGTGTCGCGTTGCATTGCGCTCGGCCAGGTCGCGGAAGAAGTTGAGCGTTTCGGTTTCGGAAAGCGCCAGAGGCAGGTCGAGTAAGCGGTTGAGCTTGAGGCGGTCGGGGATTCCACAAAAAAGATCGGCGACGGATTTGCGGCCCATTTCGAGCAGCATCGCCTCACGCTCTTCGGCCGAATTCGGGATATAGCGCATCGTGTTTCTGGAATTGCGGATTGCGGATTGCGGATTGCGGATTGATATAATTTTACAATGCTCGATTTCACGTTCGGTTAAACAACCTCATCAATCCGCAATCCGCAATCCGCAATCCGCAATCCGTTTACTCCTCTTTTTGTGATTCTATAAAGTCCTCATATTCGCTCGCCGACAGCAGGCTGTCGACCTCGCTCGGCTTACCGATCTTGATTTTGATCATCCACCCGTCCGCGTATGGCGAGTTGTTGACCAGTTCCGGGGAGTCGGACAGAGCCTCGTTGAGTTCGATGACCTCGCCGGAGACAGGGACGTAGAGTTCGCTGAAAGTCTTCACCGATTCGACCTCGCCGAAAGTGGCATGCGCTTCAAACTTCTCTCCCACGCGCGGCAGTTGTACGTGAACGACGTCACCCAATTGCTCCTGCGCGAAGTCCGTGATGCCGACCGTGCCCACGCCGTCGGCGACGCGAATCCATTCGTGATCCTTGGTGTAATTAAGGTCGTCAGGGTAAGCAGCCATTTAGGATTCTCCTTGGTTGGCGCATGGCGCCAACTACCTACTTCTCTTGTAAAAAGGCGTCTGCGCGACCTGCGCCGCGAGCCTCCGCCCGCGCACGTCGACTTCAAACACCGTTCCGACGCCGGTATATTCAATAGGCAGATACGCCAGGCCGATGTTCTTTTTCAGATACGGAGCGTAGCTGCCCGACGTGACCACGCCGGCCTCTCGATCGTTGATGAATATGGGGTAGTGGTCGCGGGCGACGCCTTTATCGGTTATTTCGAAACCGACGAGCTTGCGCGTCAACCCTTCTTCTTTCTGTCGAAGGAGGCGATCACGCCCGATGAAATCGCCCTTGTTCAATTTGCAAATCCAGCCCAGGTCCGCCTCGAGCACGGTCGTCGTGCTGTCAATGTCGTTGCCGTAGAGCGCCATCTTGGCCTCGAGCCGGAGCGTGTTGCGCGCCGCCAGGCCGCAGGGCAGAATGCCGTGTGGTTTGCCCGATTCTAGAATCCTGTTCCAGACACGATCCGATTCATTAGGATCGAAGTAGACCTCGAATCCGTCTTCGCCCGTGTAGCCGGTTCGCGCGATGATCGCCGGGACGCCGTCAATGTCGCCGCGCGCGAACCAATAATATTTGATCGCGGAGAGCGGGACGCCGGTCAGCGGTTGCAGCGTCTCCAGAGCCATCGGCCCCTGAACCGCCAATTGCGTATAGTCGGCGCTGACATTCGTCGCCTCGGCGTCATAATCGAGGGCGTGGCTGTCAATCCATGCGAAATCTTTGTCGGTGTTGGAGGCGTTGACGCAGAGGAAGTAATGGTCCGGGGCGAAGCGATGAACCAGAATGTCATCAACGAACGTGCCTTCGGGGTAAGTCAGCCCGGAGTATTGGGCCTGTCCGTCGTAGAGTTTGCTTGCGTCGTTGGTGGTCAAGTGTTGGACGAATTCCAACGCCTGCGGCCCGCGAATTTCGATCTCGCCCATGTGGCTGACGTCAAATATCCCGACCGCCGTGCGCACCGCCATGTGCTCTTCGATGGTTCCGGCCGGGTACTGAACCGGCATGTCCCATCCGCCGAAATCGATCATTCGCCCGCCCAACTTCCGGTGCGCGTCGTTGAGCGTGGTCTTTTTCAAATGGCTCATTGGAGTCTCTGACAACGTTTGACGAATCCTCTGGAAAAGCTCTTGTCCCCGGCGGAAAAGCCAATATTGGCGGGGAGATCAACTGGACGGCAAACCTAACACACGGTTTACAAATTCGTCAACCTGGCGGGTATTGGGGATTGGGTGTTTGTGATTGGGGCTCGCGGAGGAGGAAAATCTCCCGATTCAAGCGCAAATTCCACTTCTGAAATACGCCGGTTAATGTCGAGATTACGATCGCTTCCTCCTCAAAAGACTAAACCAATTAAGCGCTTTCACAAAGAGCAGATAAAATAAGGGGCCACCTATGACCAGGTATATCAATCGCTGAAAATAGGTTGGAGTCGAATAATCCCACCAGGGAAATACTCCGGGCAGTACATGCGGTAAAACCATCCCGGTCGCCATTATCGATGCGCCTATTGCTACGAATAACATAGGAGGTAGGCGTTTAAATGCCGGTCTCGACCGCATTATAAAAATACCGATAATCATAATCAGATATCCCACGCACGTCATAACCAGAACAATTTCTGTGAGTGAGGAGATGGGCCTTCCGGAGCTCAGACCCAATGTTTCCAGTTCTCCCAGGATAGAGAGGGTGTTCCATAACTTCAGCGTTCCGTCCGCGCCGCCGGTGGCCAATGTCGAACCCCAGACTGGAGCGAAAGCCAGCGCTGTCACAGTGGTTTTATGAGCCTCCCACCTATACAATTGATGTCCACTGGCAGGAAATACCCGTCTGTTCAACTCGTCTCTGCTTGGAAGTAGCCATAAGCATGTCGTGCGATCCTCCCCTCCTGAGGCCAGATAAAAACCATCGGGGTCTATCGCGAGCGCAGTTACGGAACCCTGGTGGCCTTGCCAAATACCGATTTCACGGCCAGTCTCCACTTCGTTAACCACGATACTTCCCGAATCAATAGGAGGAACGCGCGAGCCGGAGAAGATGAGCTTTGAATCGGGGCTAAATACGACTGTCTTCACGGGTTGATACAGCGTGCGAATTATATTTCCGGTAGCGGCGTCCCGGATATCAACGGCGTAGGAAGTACAGGTAGCGACTAATTTGCCATCGGGGCTGAAACTGACGCACGAAGCAATATCCAGCGACTCCAGGTTCCAGATCTCCCGTTTCCAGATCGCCAGTCTTTTTTGCGTGGCCAGATCCCACAGTTCCAGAATTCCACTTCCAGTCGGTCCGGCGTTACCAAACGGGTATCTGACCTTTAAGTCGCATGCCATCACTAAAAATTTTCCATCCGGACTGATTGCGAATGTCGCTGGTCGACCGAATATTTCCCCAGAACCTCCGTTCAAAAGAGACTTGAAACTGGAATAATCAGGACTCTCCAGGACCATTTCATGCTTCTCCGGAGATAGGCGCCAGAATTTCACTGGAAATTCATGGCGATCGAAGTCGGTTGCCCACAACAGACCTGATTTGTCGAAGAAGCTATAATTGCCTGGTAGTTTTTGGGTCGAGGGGATTAACTGAGGCGTTGTAAACTTATCCAGTTTTGATACTTCCCATAGTATGCCGTTAGAAGACAACTGTGTCGGGTGGGAGGTTCCGAAAGATAGTGAGTTGAGTTGCTCAGAAATCAGATAGGTTGGCGCCGGCGGAATAACTTCCCAGACGTTGAGAAAGGTATTTCCTATCTGTAAGCCCCCCTTGAGTGGAATTTCCGATGAGAGCAGTTTGGGGGCAGTGTTCAATGAGCCCACCATGCGGGGAATTACCGATGGGCGCGCGCTGACCTCGTCCCGGATCCATCCGGCGCCGGCGGTGGCAAGTAGCCGGCTGTTTTCGCTCCAGACCGGGGAATGGTTATCACGCAAGATTGCCACTTCGCGCCCATTTTCAGTTTCGAAGATCCAAACTCCGCCCTTTGCGCCCTCGGCGGTAAAGACCGCAAGCATCGAATTATCGGGACTGAAAGCAGTCTGATCGAAATAAATTCTGTTATTCGAGCCCAGCATAATGATCCGCTGCCTGAAGGTTGTAGCGGTCATATCCCACAGTCGGAGAAGATTTGGGGTTGCCTGGCTAAAGACGGCCGCGAGACGCCCGTCCGCGCTGAGCCGCGCTTCCCGCTCGTTCTTGTCAGAAACCGATAGAGAGCCGATTTGCCGGTTGGAAGGAATATCCCAGACGGTTAGCGCATCGTACTGACTAGAATTAGCCGGTCGCATGATGGCGGTCCGCCCATTGGCGCTCACAGCTATAGAGGTCATGCCTTGCGGCGTTGCGAAGCTAGGTTCTTGTGTGATTGCGTCCAGGCGTACGACGCGCCCCTGGACGTTAAGCAGCAAGTCTTTGTTTGATACGAAAGTTATTAGTTCTCCACCAAAATAAAACCTCTTATTGACATGGGCGCCCGGATTGATCAACCAAATCGGTCCGATGACACCATTCCCTTTCGCCAAAGTAGCGCCGTTGGGACTGATGAGCAACGGACCAAAAAAATATCCATCAATGCTCTCGGGTTTAGTGACGTCTTTCCGCGTGATCGGATCCCAGAGTCTCACCTGAGCCTTAACGAAGTTTCTCGTTCCGTCTTCCATCTTAGTTAGCGGGTTCGACAGCGCCAGCAAAGGTCTGTAGGGAGGCGGGAATCCTGCGTACGCCACCCTGTCGCCAGATAATTGATCCGATGGGGGCGCCATAGACGGAGAGTTGGTTGGCTCGTGCGGCTGCCCCGTTGGGCTAAAAGCGAATACCTCACAATCGGTCGAGGCTAGAAGCTTACCGGAAGTCGCCTCTCGCACTATAAGCGACGGCGGCTGAGTGCCGTCTTTGAGTATGTACCCGTTCTCGTCGAGGCAACTAAGGTAAGCCAGTAGCTTTG
>DATEMG010000580.1:0-5601 GCA_035275805.1 Blastocatellia bacterium | reverse complement strand
AGTTTGCCCCGCGCCTGATTCCAACCGCGCGCAGTCTACCCGGCCCGAGTGACACCGTTATGTCAACAACTTTTCAGTCGGAATAATTTTCAAGAATTTTTCCGGCCTCGGCTATGAGGCGCCGCCGCAGCGACTCCGGTTCGAGTACGCGCACCTGCGCCCCCCAGCTGAAGAGCCATTGGAAGATTGCGTTCTCGACTCGGACGCGCATCGTCACGAGCAATCCGTCGGCGACTTCTTCCATCGAGTCGACGTAATAAGACCACGACTCGCGCACCCAGGGCGCGGCCTCAGGACTGAACAATGCGACGACTTTCAAATTTCGATGATCGTCAACAGGCTCTTCGAGTCTGAAATTCGGCGGGCGGTCGAAGGTCTTGTCGAGGAGGCGCAACTCCGCCATGCGGTCGAGTCGGAAGTTGCGAACGCTCTCTCGGAGGTGGCAATGGCCGATCAGATACCAGGCGCCGCCGTAATGCAGCATGGCGTAAGGGTCGGCCTCGCGAGTGTTCCTGGCGTCACGCCCGTCCTGCGAATAGCGAGTGTGATAATCGAATCTGATAGTACTGCGTTCGATGATCGCGCGGCGGAGTTGAGGCAGGAAGGACGCGGATTTGCCGGAGGCCAGCGACGCGGGCGTGACAAAGGCGATGTTGCCGCGCAGGTATTCGACCTCGCCGCGAAGTTTTTCAGAGAGGACCGCTTGGATCTTGCGGCCGGCCGACGCGGCGGCGTCGCGGTATTGAGCGTCGAAGTTCTGCGCGGCGGAATCGGCGCCGAGCAAGAGCATCGTCGCCTCGTCGACGCTGAAGCTGACCGGCGGCAGGAAATAGCCTTCGACCAGCGAATAACCGACGCCAGGCTGCGCGACAACTGGCACGCCCGATTCACACAGCGCCTGGATGTCGCGGTAGATCGTGCGTTTACTGGTCTCGAAGGTCGCGGCGAGGTCTTCGGCGCGGCGCGCGCCTTTACGCTGCAGTTCAAGCAATATGGCTAGTAATCGATCGGTGCGGTTCATCCATCAGTTCGTCTGTTTCTTTTAAATTGGGATAGTCAGAGTTCGCAAACCGTCACGCGATTGCAAACCGATCTGATGAGGAAACAAACATCACTCAGAACGACCCAATCCGCAAGCGCGCGGGAACGCTTTTTGCCTTTTTCCGCTGAGGATCGTTCCGGCTAAGCCGGAAAATAAGTCGGTTTTCAATTGCGTATACGGGATCAAGGTCTTTACAGCAAGGAACGTATCAATAGAACGCGGATAACGCGGACGAACGCGGATCATCGTGGATAAAACCAAAAAAGATCAGCGCCAATCCGCTCTATCAGCGTCATCCGCGTTCTATTACCCCGTACACCGATCTGAAAACCGCCCTAAAAGGAGAGAGAATGAGCGGTTTCGCGCCCGATCTTTTAGAGTGTCTTTCAGCGGGGTCATTGATGGCCTATCCGGTCGCTTTCTGCGCCGGCCTGCTGATCAGCTTCACGCCTTGCGTATATCCGGTGATCCCGATCCAACTGGGGTTCATCGGCGGGCAGACGGCCTCGGCGCAGGGCAGCGGAGTACGCGCAAGTTGGCGCGGCTTCATACTCTCGGTTCTGTTCGTCACCGGTATGGCCATCGTATACGCCGCGCTCGGAGCCTTCGCTTCGCTGACCGGCTCACTGTTCGGAATCTGGGCTTCCAGCCCTTGGACTTACGCCGTGGTCGGCAACGTCATCCTGTTGATGGCGCTTTCGACGCTGGACGTGATTCGACTCCCGGCCCCGCGGCTCCTGGCGAATTGGACCCCTCGGCGCAAAGGCAAAGGTTATGTCTCGGCGATGCTGATCGGCGCGTCGTCAGGGCTGATCGTCGGCCCCTGCACGGCGCCCGCGTTGGGAGCCGCGCTTGCCTATGTCGGCGCGCAGGGAAATGTTCTCTTTGGTACGACCGTCTTGTTTGTGTTCGCCGTCGGGATGGGCGCGCTGATGATCGCGCTCGGCGCATGCGGCGGCGCGCTAACGGCGCTGCCGCGCTCCGGCGAATGGATGGTGAAGGTTAAAAAGGGATTTGGTTTCGCCATGATCCTGATCGCTCAATATCTGTTCGTTCAAGCTGGACGGCGGTTCATCTGAAAAGTTCAAAACCGGGCTTGTCTTGGAGGTAAACGGAATATGATCAGAAAATATTGGAAAACGACCCTGGCAATCACTCTGCCGCTGGCCTTCGGAACAATCTTCGGCGGTTGCTCCGTCGGCAATCAATCGGCGGAAACGCTGACGGCCTCGGTAGGAGGAGGAACTACAATCGGACGCGCCGGAACTCAGGTGGGAAGCCGCGCGCCAGATTTTCAATTGCCGAAAATAGGCGGCGCCACAGTTTCCCTCGCTGATATGCGCGGCAAACCCGCAGTGATCGTTTTCTGGGCCGCATGGTGTTCCTCTTGTAAGGAAGAAACGCCACGCATCAACGCCCTGGCGGCCGAGTACGAGGGCAAGGGCGTGCGCGTGCTCGGTATCAACGTCAAAGACAGCCTCGCCGGCGCCGAGGCAGGCGTCAAAGAGTTCGGCATCAGGTATCCCGTCGTGCGCGACCCCGACGCCAGGGTCGCGAGGGCTTACAGGGTGAGGGGCACGCCGACGGTCATCTTTCTGGATCGGAAAGGCGTCGTGCGCTACTTCGCAAATGAATTGCCCCATGATTACGCCTGGCGACTCGACGGCCTGTTGGCGGAGAATTTCTAATCACCCGGCTCACGCATTTTCGCGCTTGCGGGCCTGCGACTGCACGGCGGTGATGGCGACGGCGTCGACGATGTCTTCAGCCTTGCAGCCGCGCGAGAGGTCGTTCGCGGGCTTGTCCAGTCCTTGAAGTATGGGGCCGATGGCCGTGGCGCCGGCCAGGCGTTCGGTCAGTTTGTAGCCGATGTTGCCCGCGTTGATGTCCGGGAAGACCAGGACGTTCGCGCGCCCAGCGACGGCCGAGCCTTTGGCCTTCGACGCGGCGACGTGAGGAATCAGCGCGGCGTCAATCTGCAATTCGCCGTCGACTTCCAGTTCCGGGGATCGCGCGCGAACGGTCTTCGTCGCCTCGATGACCTTGTCGGCCATCGGGTGTTCGGCGGAGCCTTTGGTCGAGAATGACAGCATCGCCACACGCGGCTCGGATTCGAGCAGGGCGCGACAGGTCTCGGCCGACGAGATGGCGATTTCGGCGAGCTGTGAGGCGGTCGGATTGATCACCACCGCAGGGTCGGCGAAGATCATCGCGCCGTCAACTCCCAATTCCCTGTTCGGCGCAACCATCACCATGACCGACGAAAGGACGTTGAACCCTCGCTTCAGCCCGAGCGTGAGCAGCGCCGAACGGACAGTGTGCGCGGTGGTGTTGGTGGCGCCCGCCACTGAGCCGTCGGCCACCCCACGTCGCACCATCAAGTTGCCGAAATAGAGCGGGTCGAGAATCTGCTTCGCGGCTTCTTCCATCGTGACGCCCTTCGCGCGACGCAGTTCGTAAAACTCCCGCGCGTAGCCTTCGCGGTCCGGCGATCTGCGATGGTCGAGTATCGGGACGTTGGTCATCGAGACGCCCAGCGAGCGAGCGCGGCTGCGGATCTTCTCCTCATCGCCTAGCACGGTGATTCTCGCCAGTCGCTCTTCGGCTATTTTCGACGCGGCGACGATCGTCCGGTCGTCTTCACCTTCGGGTAAAACAATGTGCTGGAGCTGAGTCGCCGCGCGGACTCTCAGCCTTTTCAAGATGTCCATAGATCGATGATCATTCGATTGCGGATTGCGGATTGCGGATTGCGGATTGATTGTTGCTTGACGGCATCTGGTCTCGATTTTCACTCTCAATTGGCGCCATTGTGTTTACTTGGTCGTTTGACAACTGCGAATCCGCAATCCTGCGGCGCTTCCGAAAGAACCACCACAAAAAGACGACTACCGCCGCGCCGAAGACCCCCGTGGCGACCTTGCTGTAAAGCGCCAGATATTCGGCCCCGACGCGCCAGTTATTCGCGAAGACCATGCCCAGATAAAGGAGGATGGAATTCCAGACCGCCGCGCTCAGCGCCGAGAGCAGGGTCGTGACGGGCAGACTCATTTTGGACATTCCGGCGAAGAATGAAACGAACGCGCGCGTGCCGGCAAGAAAACGGTTCGCGATGATCACGCCGTAACCGAAGCGGTTGAACAAGCGCTCGACCTGATGAATGGCGTTGACCGGCAGATAGCGATGGTAGCGCCCGGAAACAAAATGCTGCTCGAAGTAACGCCCCAGAACGTATGCCGTCATAAACCCCAACACGCTGCCCAACGTCGCCACTATCAGGGCGGGCGCAAACCCGATTACGCCGATGCCGATCAACGTCCCGGCAAAAACCAGCGCCGCGTCGCTCGGCGAGGGCGGGAAGATGTTTTCGATGTACGCGATGAGAAACATCAACGCCAGTACGCCGAAAGGCGGCAAAGTCTGAAGCCACGAAATTGCCTGTTCCATAGAATCCATACGCCGCCGCTCACCCCCCCAAATCCTTCTTCCTGCCCTTTTTTAATTCTTCTATCAGGTCGGAGATCAGGTCATCGACGCCCAACCCCACGAAGTCGCTATCGGCGGTGTCCCAGAACTCTTGTAAAGACCGCGCCCCGCCTTTCTCGTATTCGCGAGATTGGACCAACAGATCGAGCTTATCCGCGGCCTTGACCAACTTCGACTCGACGCTCGCACGGTGTTCGTAATCGAACCAGAATTCGAGATAAGAATCACTCAGATCGCCCAGTTCGGCGAAGATCTCTTTGGCGATGGCCTCGTCGGCGGCCTTGATCGAAGCCTTGTCGAAATATCGTTTGATCGTGCTTGGCATATCGCCTGTGCGCGTCTCTGTCAGGTCGTGCAGCAGGGCCATTCTGAGCAGCCGCTCGACGTTGACTTCGACGCCGCGCGCGCGCGCGCGGTCGGCCAGCAACATCGCGATCACCGCGACGCCGAACGAATGCGCGGCGACCGACTCGACGTCGCGCACGCCCCGCAACAACCACCCGATTCGCGGCGTAGATTTCAGCCGCATCAATTCAGCGAGAAAAGTTATCAAACCGCCTGCTTCCGGCAAATGCACCTCTCTTTAGAAAACCCATGGGATCGAACATAAATCTAACCGCGCGTCCCGGCTGTTTTCAATACGGGGCTACGCTAACGGTTTTGGCGCGACGCGTCAACCGTGTGCTATATTTGCCATTCATCATCCGCGGGCTTATGTCCTCAGCAGGGGACGCCCGCGGGCGCAAAATCACTGCTTATGCGTTATCCGATTTCATTCAAGATCGAGGGGCGCGAACTTTCGCCGCCACTAATCCTCTCGCCGATGGCGGGCGTAACCGATTCGCCTTTTCGCAGGGTCGCGAAAAAATGCGGGGGGCTGGGCCTGATAGTCACCGAATTCATCAGCGTCGAGGGCCTGACGCGCGGCAATTTGCGAACGCACGAGATGATGCGCTTCAAGCCTGAAGAGCGCCCGATCGCCATCCAGATTTTCGGCTACGACGAGGTGAGAATGCGCTGGGCCGCCGAGATCGCCCAGGAGGCCGGCGCCGATTTCGTCGACATCAACTGCG
>DATEMG010000579.1:0-17760 GCA_035275805.1 Blastocatellia bacterium | reverse complement strand
GCGACGGGGCGACGGGGGGACAAGGAGACGAAGAGACAAGGAGAGGGCGTGACATATTTTCCTCTTCCCCCAGTCGCCGTTATTTGTTCGCCGCCGGGATTCTCGCCGGCATGTTGCCGATGCTGCATACGCACGGTTTTTTTTCGGTGATGATCGCCTGCGCATTGATGGTCGTGGTGTTACGGTCGTGGGATTGGATCGCGTTTTTTGCCCCTGTGGCCGCGCTGGCCGCCCCACAGGCATGGTATTTGAGCGGCACACAGATCAGAAACCAGTTATTCAAACCGCTTGATAAATGGTGGGAAGCCGGAGACGCGAATCCGCTGCTCTTCTGGACGGTCAACGCCGGAATCTTTATCCTGCTTCTGATTGTGGCGCTGCTGATCAGAAAGATTACAAGCTCGCGGCAGGCGCTCTTCTATTTTCCATTCGCGTTGTGGTTCTTCATACCGAACCTCGTGGCGCTGGCGCCGTGGACCTGGGACAACATCAAGGTCCTGGTCTATTGGTCGCTTGCCTCGGCGCCGTTTGTCGCCGCAGCCCTGGCTTATATGTTCACGCGACGATTTTTCGCTGTCCGCGGCCTGGCGGCGGCGTTGTTGGTCGCGCTGACGTTTTCCGGCGCGCTGGACGTGACGCGCGCGCTATCGCCAGTTGAAAACCTCGAGATATTCGACCGGGCCGGGCTTGAGGTAGCGGCGCTGTTGCGCGAAAAGACGCCGCCGCGCGCGCTGATCCTGCACGCGCCGATTCACAACTCGGTCGTGGCGCTCTCGGGCCGCCAATCGGTAATGGGCTATCCGGGCCACCTGTGGACACATGGCCTCGTTTACGCGCAGCGCGAACTCGAAGTCAAAACGATTTATCAAGGCGGCCCGCAAATGATCGAACCGCTTTCCAGACTGGGCGCCGCTTACATGATCGTTGGTCCTGCAGAACGGGCGGCGCTGGGAGCGAACGAAACCTACTTTGATACCATTTACCCAGTAGTGATCGATCACGCCGGATATCGCGTTTATCAAGTGAGGGGGATCGAAGGTCAATGATTGCTGATTGAGGTGTCAGGTTTCAGGTTTCAGGTTTCAGGGATTGTTCCTAACTGACACCTGACACCTGACACCTGACACCTCAATCAGCAATCCGCAATCAAATAAGATGTTCGCCGAAATCGCCATTCCGCTCAATGTGCATCAGACGTTCACCTACCGGTTGCCCGCGAGCTTCGCCGCAGACGCTAAAGCCGGGTGCCGCGTCCTTGTTCCGTTCGGCAAACAGTTGCTGACCGGCTATGTCGTCGATATTCACAAGACTCTCGAAGAAGCCGGCCAGCAGGAAGAAGGTTTCGAGATCAGAGACGTCGAAGAATTATTCGACCTCGAGCCTCTGGTCACGTCCGAGTTGCTCAATCTGACAAAGTGGATCGCCGATTATTATTACGCGCCGTGGGGCGAGACGATCAAATCGAGCTTGCCCGCGGGCATCAACGCCGAAGCGGAGACGATCTTTTCGATCACCAATGAAGGCCGGGCCGCGATTGCTGGGGCAGGCGGCAAGCGTGTGAACTCGGCGAAGATGGAAGCGCTCGCCCGGATCGCCGAAAACGGCATGCTCGACGCCGGGGCGTTGGCGAAGGAACTCAACAAGAATCGCGCTTCGGCCGTCGCGCGCGAACTCGAACGCGCGGGCTACATCACCGTCACGCGCCGGCTTCAATCGGCCCAGGTCAAGCCGAAGCGGCAGCAGGCCGTGCGTTTGGTCCAACGCGCGCCCATCGAAGGCGGCAAGCCGCTCAACGAACAGCAGGAGCGCGTAATCAAAACCCTCTTCGATTCGGGCTCGCCCGTGGCTTTCGCTCAGCTAATCGAGGTGGCCGGCGTCAGCGCGTCGGTCGTCAGAACGCTCGAAAAGCGCGGCTACGTCGAAGTCTTCACACGTGAAGTCCGCCGCGACCCGCTTAAAGATTACCGCCCGCTCAACGACGGCGATCTGAGGCTCAATCAGAAACAACAATCGGCGCTCGATCAGATCGTCGCGAAACTCGACGAAGGGCGATATGCGGCGTTCCTGCTCCACGGTGTGACGGGCAGCGGCAAGACAGAAATCTACATCCGCGCGATGCGCGCCGCCGTGGCCAAAGGCAAATCGGCGCTGATGCTGGTGCCGGAGATTTCCCTGACGCCGATGTTCGCGCGGCGGCTGCGCGCGCATTTCGGCGACGCCGTGGCCATCCTCCATTCGTCGCTCTCGGACGGCGAACGCCTGGACGAATGGAACCGCATCCGCCAGGGCGAAGCCCGAGTCTGCATCGGCGCCCGTTCGGGCGTCTTCGCGCCGATGGAAAACATCGGCCTGATCGTCGTCGACGAAGAGCACGAGGCATCGTACAAACAGGAAGAGACGCCGCGCTATCACGGGCGCGACACGGCCATCATGCGCGCGCATCTGGCCGACGCCGTGATCATACTGGGTAGCGCCACGCCTTCGATGGAATCGTTCCACAACGCGCATACCGGCAAATACGCCTACTTGAAACTCGACGAACGCATCGGCGGGCGCGCGCTGGCCGAAGTCCAGGCCGTCGACATGCGCCAGGTCTTCGAGAAATACGGCCAGCAGCGGATATTCTCGGACGAGGCGCTCGCCCGCATCTCTGAAAATCACGAGCGCGGCGAGCAGACTCTGGTGCTGCTCAACCGCCGAGGTTTTTCATCATTCATGCTCTGCCGGAGCTGCGGCTATCGCGCGACCTGTCCGAATTGCAGCGTGGCGCTGACATACCACAAATTCGACGCGCGACTGATATGCCACTACTGCGGACACCAGGAGCGCATCCCGCGCGCCTGTCATCAGTGCGACGGGTCGTACATTTACTACGTCGGCGAGGGGACCGAACAGATCGAGGCGCTGTTGAAAGAGATGCACCCCAAGCTCCGCATATCGCGCCTGGACCGCGACACCACGCGGCGGCGGGGGAGTTTTGAAAAGCTTATCAACGAATTCGCGGCCGGCGACATTGACCTGATGGTCGGCACGCAGATGATCGCCAAGGGGCACGACTTCCACAACGTGACGCTGGTCTGCGTGGTCTCCGTGGACACCGGGCTCGGCATGCCGGATTTCCGAGCCTCCGAGAGGACTTTTCAATTGTTGACTCAGGTCGCGGGCCGCGCGGGCCGCGGCGAAAAACCCGGACGCGTAGTTATCCAGAGTTATCACACAGAAAATTACGCGCTAGAATACGCGCGCGAGCAGAATTACGAAAAGTTCTACGACCACGAGATCAACTTCCGCCGCAACATGCATTACCCGCCATTCGTCGCGCTGATCAACGCCCTGGTCAAACACCAGGACTTCGCCAAGGCGGCCTTCGCGTCATCCGAGCTGGCGCGGCTGCTCAAAGAGGCCGACGCCGAGAAAGTCTTGAAGGTCTTAGGCCCCGCCCCAGCCCCGCTGGCGCGATTGAAGGGCGAACACCGAATGCAGGTGCTGATCAAGACGCGGTATCGTCGCCAGGCGCGCGAGGCTCTCGACGCCGCGATGGCGGCGTTGAAAGAGATCGGGCAGGATTTGAAGATGATCACGGTTGAAGTCGATCCGGTAAATCTGATGTGAGGTGTGTATGAAACGTGGTTGGGATGCGACTCGGCGCAATCGGAATATAGGCACGGCCAAACAAGGTCTCGGCCAGGATAATCGCCTGGTCATTCCCTGGTGCGGACTGAAGCTCTACTACGAAAATTTGACAGAATACAAAGTCGTTCTCCGCTCGGTTCACAGCAGATCACTACCTTTTATAGTTGAGAGAACGCGGGCTGACAGCTGCTACGCCTGCACGATTGATGACATTGCCCACGTCTTACATTACGTGCCGTCATTTGATTTCTTTGGGATTGATTTCATTATACTGAGACAGCCGAAGAGGAAAGAGGAGATAATCAACCCAGTCTGGGGACGGATAGCTTATTTTGCTGAGGTCGGCGCATACAACGGCCGCGCTATCTTCCTCGAAGCTCTTAACCCTTCCAAGCCCATACGCTGGTCGAAATCGCTCACGCCCGATAGGCATCAGGAGTTGGAAAGACTGAGTGGGGATGGGCATGAAATCTTAACGACCAATCACGACCACAAAATCAATGTGAGCCTGGAATCCATCCGGGCCACGCAGCTATATCGCACATTGCTTCACGAGATCGGGCACAGCGTAGATAACGACCGCGATCCGATCGCCTTCGACCGAAAAAGTTATCTTGAAAAGGAATCGTTCGCGCATCAATACGCAGAAAAGCTGCGAGAAAGGCTCGTTCGATTCGGGGTTATTCCTTTTGCTAGAATGTTCGATAAGAAAACCATAGCGCGAGACGGCTTGTCTGTTTCTGATTTTACTGTAGACGATGAAAGCCCCTGAATAAATTGTTCCTCGAGCTCTATCTCGATTTCGATACATTTGATCAATGCGGTATACGATCTTCGATACACCTGTAATAAGTCCACTTATTCGCGGCCTGTCCTTCTCCTTCCTGAAGATTATCGGGTGGAGATTGGAGGGCAGATTGCCCGACGTCGATAAGTTGGTTGTGATAGCGGCGCCTCACACCTCCAACTGGGATCTGCCGGTACTGTTGAGCCTGGGCTTCTCCTTACGAGTTAAAGCCTGCTGGCTGGGAAAACATTCGCTGTTCAAATGGCCGTTCGGCTTTTTGTTCAGATGGATGGGCGGAATTCCCGTGTACCGGTCCGCGTCTCACAACATGGTGGAGCAGACAGTGGAGACGTTCCGCAATAGCGAAAAGCTGATTCTGGCCATTCCGCCGGAAGGCACGCGCAGCAAAGTCAGCCACTGGAAGACGGGTTTTTATTACATCGCGCTTGGCGCGGAGATTCCGATATCGATGGGGTTCATCGATTACAAACGCAAGGTAGTGGGCATAGGGCCGACGCTCTATCCCACGGGAGACATAGAAGCCGACATGGAGGTCATTCGGAATTTTTACGCCACCGTGACCGCCAAATACCCCGACAAGGCTGGTCTCCCGGCGATCGCGCCGAATCAGTACCGCGAGCGATAGCGAACGCGATTCTATTGGTCGAGTATCAGGCGCGCTCGCTACCGCTCGCGGTACTGATCGGCAAAACGCTTCACGTCCTGCGAACGATCCAGCCTCGCCACCATCACAGCGTCCGGCGTGTCCACGACCACCAGATCTTCAACACCGAGCAACGCGACCCTGCGGTCGGTAGTCGAGAAAACCAGGTTGCGTTTCGCGTCAATGATCCTCGAATCGCCGAGCGACAGGTTGCCTTGCTCGTCGCATTCGGCTCGGCGAAGTTCGTATAACGCCTGCCAGCTTCCAACGTCGCTCCAGCCGAAATCGGCCCTGAAAACGTATATCGGCTTCGAAGTCTTCTCCATCACGCCGTAATCAATCGAGACTGATTCGATCCTGTCATAGACGCGCTCGACCGCCGCGTCGTAATCGGGCGTGTCAATCGCGCGCTCGATCTCCCTCAGTCCTTCGTGAAGCGCGGGCATACAGTCTTCGATCTCTTGCAGGATGGTTCGCGCGGTGAAAATGAAGACGCCGCTGTTCCACAGGTAATCGCCGCTCGACAGGTAGCCGAGCGCGGTCTGGTGATCGGGCTTTTCGACGAAGCGGCGGACTCTGAAATAGGGCTGTTCCGAAGATTCTCCGCCCTCGGCCCCGATGTGAATATAACCGTAGCCGGTTTCCGGCCTGTTTGGCGCTACGCCCAGAGTGACGATCGCGCCGCCGCGCGCGACACTGGCGGCGGCGCGGATCGTCCTGGTGAAACCTTCGACGTCGGCTATGAAATGATCGGCCGGCAACACGACCATCGGCTCGTCCTCCGCAATGCGCTTGGCATGCAGCGCGGCAAGCCCGACGCAGGCTGCGGTGTTTCTGCCGCGCGGCTCGACCAGAATTTCGACCGGCTTGCCTGACAATATTCGCTTTGTCAGATCGGCGTGGACGCTCCCGACCACAACTGAGATTCGATCGGGGGGCGCAAAACCTTCGGCGCGCGCAAGCGTCTCTTCGAGCATAGTGCGGTCGCCGGTGATCGCAAGAAACTGTTTCGGCAGGCGCTCACGGCTAGCGGGCCAGAATCTGGTGCCGGAACCTCCGGCCATAATCACTGCAAGCATAAATCCTCTCGGAAATAAAAGTTAAGAATCTCAGCCACGAATGAACGCTAATGGTCACGAATGGCGCAGAAGGGATGCAAAGCAAATGGATTATAAAAACCAAGAATGTGATTCGTGACCATTCGCGCTCATTCGTGGCTGAACCCTTCGCAAATGAAGACGCCGAGTATAAATTCCCCGGACCTCTTCGTCTACTTTGGCTTGTGGAGGATTTTCAGTTGTGCGATTCTTTGCACGGCTCAGCAGTTGAATTCCCAAATAGCGTGGTTTTTCTCAATTAGCGACACTTGGAGGTGTAGTGTGCTGTTTAAAACCCTCAGCGCGGCCGTATACGGCATTGACGCCGAATTGGTCGAGGTCGAAGTCGATCTGACTCCGCGCTCCGGAGACTCGCAGAGCGAGACCCATGTGACCGTCGTGGGGCTGCCCGATCTGGCTGTGCGGGAAAGCCGCGAGCGAATCCGGGCGGCGATCACCAACTGCGGCTTCTTCTTCCCCGTTCACAAGACGACCATCAATCTGGCGCCCGCCGACGTGAAGAAGGGAGGCTCGGCCTTTGATCTGCCGATCGCCGTGGGGATTCTTGGCGCGAATGGAGATTTGCAGCGCGAGGAACTGGACGACGTTCTGTTGATCGGCGAGTTAGCGTTGGACGGGCGCGTGCGTTCGGTGCGCGGCGCGCTCCCCATAGCCGTGGCGGCGAAGCGCCGGGGGCTGAAGCGCCTGCTGCTGCCGGCGGAGAACGCGCGCGAGGCGGCGGTCGTCAGCGGGTTGGACGTCTATCCGGTCAAAGACTTGCGCGAGGTCGTCACGCTTCTCAATTCCACCCCGCCGCCCGCGGCGATGCGAATCGATCTGGAAGAGACGTTCAGCGACGCCAATCAATATCCTATCGATTTCCGCGAGGTGCGCGGGCAGATGAGCGCCAAACGGGCCATCGAGATCGCCACCGCGGGCGGCCACAATATCCTGATGATCGGCCCGCCCGGTTCGGGCAAGACAATGCTCGCCAAACGGATCCCGTCGATCCTACCGTCGATCAGCTTTGAGGAGGCGCTGGAGACGACCAAGATTCACAGCGTGGCGGGATTTACCGACGCGCGCGGTTTGCTCACCACCCGCCCGTTCCGTTCGCCCCACCACACGATCAGCGACGCGGGCTTGATCGGCGGCGGCTCGATTCCCAGACCTGGCGAAGTCAGCCTTGCGCATCACGGCGTGCTCTTCCTCGACGAACTTCCCGAATTCCAGCGGAACGTGCTGGAAGTGCTGCGCCAGCCGCTCGAAGATCAGAAGGTCACGATCAGCCGCGCCGCGATGTCGTTGACATTCCCGGCGAGTTTTATGCTCGTCGCGGCGATGAACCCATGCCCTTGCGGTTATTACAACGACCCGACGCGCCACTGCAAATGCACCCCGCCGCAGATACAACGCTACATTTCAAAAATCTCCGGCCCGCTGCTCGACCGAATCGACATCCACATAGACGTGCCCGCCGTGAGGGTCAGTGAGCTGTCGGCCCAGGAGGCGGCCGAAGGCTCGGCCGAAATCCGCGAAAGAGTCGGTCGCGCCCGCAGGCTTCAACAGGAGCGTTTCGTGGGCGAGCCTGTTTATTGCAACGCGCAGATGACCTCGCGATTGATAAGAAAGCATTGCCAACTCGGCGCGGGGACACAGACGCTGCTCGAACGAGCGATCACTAAATGGGGCTTGTCGGCGCGGGCCTACGACCGGATTCTCAAAGTCAGCCGTACTGTCGCCGACCTGGCCGGAAAAGAGCAGATCGCCGAACCGCACATCTCCGAGGCCGTACAATATCGCACTCTGGATCGCAACTTCTGGACGTGAAAATGTAATGGCGAGATCCGAAATTAAGTAGGATCCTGGGTCAAGCCTCAAAATTTCGCGCGCGCATCAATCTAATACGGGAGCGACGCCGATGGCGTGTCCTGTTATAAAGCAGCCCATTAATCCCATACGGTAGAAATTTCACATCGCAAAGACGGCGCAGCGCACAAATGGCCCAGGTTTCTATAGATGGTTGCGTTGATGGTTTTATCTACGCAGTCGAAAAACAGGTGATTTTCGCAGGTTTTGCGCCTTCGTATATTGATCAAAGAGGAACCTATCAACGCGACGCCCCATAGCCAATCCCATCGGCATACTGATTGCTCAGATCTGATTGGATCAATAGCGAAAGATCGAAAGATTGATTGATAGCTCCTATCTCACCGATCACAAAATTCACCCGTTCGTCTCACATCTGAATTTCCCTAAAGCTGGCAGAAATTATCTCTTCCTCTAGGGTGATTTTTGTCTCGTTCATTCGCGATGAATGAACAGTCCTTCTAACTAGGAGAGTTAAGACGTATGAATAGCGCAAAAACAAAGAAGTCATTTATCACGATGACATTCATCACACTGACCTTGGCCGCCCTATTGACCTTTGGTTTTATGGGCCGGCATTCGACCGACGCGAAAAGTGGACTTAACCTATCTAATGCATCCATCTCATCTTCCTCTGTTATGAATGCATCTTCGAAGGATTCGGCCTTCGCCGCGCAGTCCTCGGGCATCGTCCTGCCGAAGACAAGCATTTACGCCCTGAACGCTAACAATGCCATTTTGGTCCTCCAGCCTGGCGCGACCAGTTTCACCCGGTTAGGTCGCGTCACGACGAGCAATGGCAATTTAATCGGGATTGATTTTCGTGTGGCCGACGGGCTCCTGTACGCCCTGACTGACACCGGCAGTCTCTACACTATCGGCCTGACTTCCTCCAGGTTAGGAGCCGCTACCCTGGTGAGCAATTTGACGCCTCGTTTTGCCGGAGGGTTCCAGTCGCTGATGGATTTCAATCCCGTCCTCAACGCGATACGTTTGATCGGAAGTAACGACCAAAATTTCGCGGTCGTCAATTCGGGCGGCAACCTCAATACGACCGTGCCGCAAACCGCCCTGTCTTATATGGCGGGTGATGTCAACGCGGGCGTCGATCCGAACATCTCCGCCGGCTCATATACGAACAACGTTGTCGGCGCGACGACGACTCTTTTCTACGCAATTGATTACGACCTCGACACGTTCGTGACAATCCAGCCGACGACTCCCGGCGGCAGTTCGGCCACGGGCGGTGGAAAACTGCAGACGATTGGCCGCCTCGTCACTCCCACCGGCGCCCTGATCAATGTCGCCCCAACCGTCGACTTCGACATTTACTCTGACGGCAACGGAGGCAATAGCGTCATCGGGGTGAGCGGCCGGACGCTTTTCACCATTGACCTATCCCAGATTGATCCGAACCTGGCCCTGGGAACAACGCGAAACGTGGTTGCCAGGGGGATTACGATGCCTGATGAGGGAGGCGGTTTTATTGACGTTGCTGTCACGCCTGTTGCGACAATGCCGGCGCCGACCCAAAAGCCGACTCCGACTCCAAAGCCGACCCCGAAGTACCGTCGCAACAAATAAAGAGATTCTGCTGGTAATCTGGCGGTCTCCGGCGAATTCACCTTCAAGACCGACAGTAACTAATTGGATTCTCCCCCGAAAACAGACAGGGTTTGCGGGATTTTTCAGGATTCAACTCACCACAAAGTCCTGAGAAACCTTGTGAACTCTGTCTGTTTTGATTAAATGTGAGATTAAATGAGCGTCGTGCTATGATCGGACCGTTCATAAACTACGGGGTGAAAAGGAAATGTCATCAGCGCGAACAGCAGGTCTGATTTTTATCGCCATCTGTCTGGCTGCTTCATCCACAATTGCGCAGCAGCAGAGACGCGCCAAACCGCCCGCCAAAACCACCAATGCCGACGCAAAAGACGCGCGTGAACAAGCCGCCGAGTTGTTTGAAGCCGGACAGAGCGCGCATCAGAAGGGCGAGTTAGAGAAGGCCGTAGGACTTTATGGCGAGGCGCTCGAACGCGACCCGTCTTTGTGGCAGGCGGAGTTTCAACGCGCCGCCGCTTACTTCTCGCTGAACCGGCTGGCAGAGGCGAAGGCGTCAATGCTCGGGGCGCTCAAGCAATTGGCCGAGTTCGGCGACGCGCCCGAAGCGCGAACGGCCTCGTCCCGCGCGCAAACCCTGCTCGGCGAAATCACTCTCGCCGAGAACGATCCCGACGAATCTGAAAAATCATTCCGCCGCGCGCTCGAACTGAACCCGCAAGCCACGCGCGCCCGCGCAGGGCTGGCCGAAATTCTGTTGGGCGGCGGAAAGTACGCGGAGGCGATAGCCGAGGCGAAGGCCGCGATCGAAGCCGGCGACGATCGCGCGACCGTCTATGCGCTGCTCGGCGAGGCGCAGGCGCTCGGTGGGAAATATGATGAAGCGCTGGCCAGTCTTAACGAGGCGCTCAAACGCGAACCGAAGAACGCCATCGCGCTCCGTCGTCGGGCCGAAGTCTACCTTGCGCGCAACGACCTGAAAGCGGCAATCGAAGACCTGCGCTCCTCCGCAGAAGTCGAGCCGAACGTTTCGAGCCACCTCCGACTGGCCGGCGCGCTTGCCGCGGCGAAGAGATACGACGAAGCCGTCGCGCTTTATCGGCAGATTCTGCAAGACGATCCGTCGAATAACGAGGCGCGAACGGCCCTGGCCGCCGCGATGATCGAATCGGGCAAGGGCGCTGAAGCCGTCGCGCAGTTGGAATCGTTGATCAAGACCGAACCGAATCGCGCCGATTTGCGCGCGCAACTGGCCGAGCTTTATTTGCCGGCCCAGCCGGATAAGGCATTGGAGCAATACCTGGCTGCGGCGAAGATCGAGCCGTCGCAGCCCGCGCATCGGATCGGCGTGGCCGCCTCGCTCGTCAAGCTCGGGAGATTTCAAGAGGCCGTCGGCGCGTCGCGCCAGGCGCTCGCTCAGGCCCCGAAAGAAGACGTCGCTTATTTCGCGCGCACGAACCTGGCCACGGCCCTGTTCAAGCTCGACGATTTTCAGAACGCCGCGGGAGAGTACCTCCGGATATTCGATTATCAGCGCAGACGCGGAGATCGAAAACGGACCGCGATCACGCTATACTTTCTCGGCATCTGTTTCGACAAACTCGGCGATTACGAGCAGGCCTTGAAGGCTTATGAGCATTTCCTGGCCCTCGCCTCCGCCGACAATCAACTGGAAATAGACAAAGTGAATTTGCGGATGCCCCCGCTCTTACGCCAGATCAAAGAGGGCAAGGGTAAGCGCAAAAAATAACCCTTCTCCATCCTTGCGAGGTTTCAAAGTTATGTCGCGATATCAGCGTTCGATCTTCCCTGCGCTGTGTTTGTCGCTCATCTCTCTGAGCGCCATGTTCATCGTCGCTCAGGCGCAAAAAGAGAGGCGCGATCACCTGACCGAACAGGAAGCGGATTTGGTACGGGAATTTCAGGAGATCGACAAGCGCGTCGAGATTTTCATCAAAGCCGCCGAGCGCCGCCTGCTGGTTCTCGCCAATCCGGAGGCCCTGCAGAAGAAGAAAGAAGAAGAGACGTGGGGGCCTCTGCCGCAGGGAACCAAGCTGGAGCTGCTGCAGGATTACAAACAAATCCTCGAAGAGGCCGAGGAGAAGTTGGACGACTGGAACAGCCGAGGCGGAAAAGATAAATTGCTGCCGAAAGCCCTCAACAAGTTCAAGGAGGCCGCTACCCAGCACATCCCGCAACTGCGCGCGATCGAGCCACAGTTGAAGGAAAAACGCGAACTGCGCGCGCTGGCCGAAGCGATCGAAGAGGCCGAGATCGTGACCAAGGCGTCGACGAACTGAACGGAGGACTCGCCTCCCACAAATTCGAACATCATTTCTCGCCGGCGGCTTGAAGCTCGGGTACACGACGACCGAAGTGGGATTTAGCTGAACGAACGCAGTCTTCTTGCTGCTCGCGGAAAAGCTATTAGAGCGTTAGATCGTACTTTTCACTCCAGGAATCGTCGGCTCACCCAGCCCTCCTGTGGCCCCTGGTCTGTCAGCACAAGAACTCTCGCCCAAACATCGCCGCTGTTATCTGTCTGGTAATCGCCTATAACGGATACGCCCCAATTTTCAGGCAACAGATAAGTGGCCACGTACTCCATTCCCGGCCCTTCTCTCAGATAGAGCCTGTCAGCGGCGACCCTGGCCTGAGTTATGACAGGGGATAGCCGCTGCTCTTCGTTTGCGCCCTTGAAAATCCGCCCCTCCAAAACTGGGCGCCTGAAACCCAGCCGTCTCACGTCTATTCCGATCTCCTTAAGATAAATAATCACGCCTCCCATCACCAACACGATGATCAGAATAGGGACTATAAAATTGGCGCCTGTATTGCTCTTGGTTTTTCCCTTCTCATTCTCTCCCTCGCGATCAGAGGGGAATTGATACACCATCGGGCCATAGACATAGGCCGGGCTTTGCGAGCGCTTCGACTGGCCAGCGCCTGCGTCTTGCGACATAACTTTTACTCTCCTGCTTGGATTGCGCCCCGTGTCGGGAAGGGGTTCGGTCATCGGGGAGGGATGGTTCTTCCACTTGCGTAAAATCTGTGAACCGCACGGGAGTAATTGTATATAGGGTTGTGATAATACTATCACACATTCCGCCACGCGCTTGAACGCGAAGTAAAATTTTACGCAGTCGCGCGCGCCAATCTCACGCGTTTGATGAAAACAACATTTGATATAAACAATAAGAGCGGCGATGCGGCCGCGTGAAATTTGAAAAGCGCTCGACGCGCGTGTTAGATTGCTATTCGTTGTTATGCCGATTAAATTGCTTGCGCTGGACATTGACGGAACGCTGCTCACCCCTAGGGGCGAAATCACGGCTCGCAACTCGGCTGCGATCAATAGCGCGCGCCAATCAGGAGTTCAGATCGTCCTCGTTACGGGACGTCGTTTTAATTCCGCCAGGGAACTGGCGCAGCGGCTCGACACGGGCGCGCCGCTTATCTCACACAACGGGGCGTTGACCAAGAACGTGGAGACGCTGGAAACGCTTGATTATCATCCGCTCGACGTTGAAATCGCCCGCGCCATCATCGGCATTGGACGCGAATGTGGCGCGGACATGATCTGCTGCGACGACCCCCACGGTCTGGGGAAGATGGTCATCGAAGGCGTTTCCGATGAGAACAAATCGCTGCATCGTTATCTGGACAAATACAGCGACTCGGTCAGCGTCGTCTCCGACCTGCTCGAATATGTCAACCACTCGCCGATTCAGATAATGTTTTCCGGACACTGCGACCCGATGGACGATTTCGCCGCGGGCATGACCGCAGCGATGGGCGAACGTATTCAGCTTTTCAAAACACGCTATCGCTCGGCCGACCTGACGATTCTCGACGCGCTGAGCGCCACGGCGTCGAAGGGGGCGAGCCTGGAGACCATCTCGAAAAAACACGGCGTCGCGCGCGAAGAGGTTATGGCCATCGGCGATAATCACAATGACCTGACGATGCTTCGCTACGCGGGCCTCGGCGTGGTGATGGCGAACGCCGAAGACGAATTAAAACGGATGGGTTTCGAATTGACCTCGTCGAATGAGGAAGACGGCGTGGCCGAAGCGATAGAGCGGCATATTCTTTAGCTAATGGCGGGACAGGCTTTGGTCTGCCCGCGACATGAATTGCGCGAGGGCAGACTAAAACCTGTCCCGTTATTTTCATTCTTCAGGATGCTTGCGTCTGGCTTAGATCGGCGCATAAAATGCGCCAACTGGCGGAAAATCTTCGATTTAGGTGAGGGTTTAAATCGAGGCCGCCGACGGGCCGAGGAAGCGAAGGCTCACAAGAAGCTGAAGACTACGTAAGCCGGGCGGGGTGTGGCAAAAATACTCGCCCGGCTTTGCTGTTTGAGCGTTTTCGCTCGGGTGAGAATCGGAACTGCGAAGATTGAGATATGCCAATTAGAAGCGACGCGCGAAATTCTGTCCGCGCCCTGATCGAACCGCAGGCGCGGATTTAGCATCTGAACCGCGTCATTTCGGCGAATTGTCGTCGCGATGGCTGAAGGAGGAGGTCTAATGTTTCGTCGATTGAGAGTGAGTTTAATTTTGACCCTTTTGACGCTGCTGAGTCCAGCTTCGAGCGCGACTTCGGCTCAAAGCCAATCGGCCACATTACGTTCGATCGACGGGCGTGAAGTCAAATTGGCTGATCAGAAAGGCAGAGTCGTGGTGATGTCCTTCGGTGGGACCTGGGTTCCTCTGGCGTCCAAAGAGCTGCCCGCGCTGCAAAAGATCGCCGATCGTTATTCGTCCCGCGGGGTGCAGGTTTACTGGGTGAGCATCAACAGCTCTAAGCCCGGCGCGCGCAATTACGCATCGGACGCCGACCTGCAGGCATTCGCGCAGAAGCATAATCTGAAAGTTACAGCGCTGCGCGACCCCGATCAGACGGTCTACAAGTCGTTCGGCCTGGACGCCGTGCCGACGGTCGTAATCATCGACCAACAGGGCAATCTGGCGCATAAACACGTTGGATTCGGCGCCGATCAGGGCGAGGCCTACGGCGAACTCATTCGGGTGATTGAACGGCTTTTGAAATAATATGGATGCTTATCCCCCCGCCAAAATCATGTCAACGCGGCGGCTGACTTCGCGAAGGTAGGATTCGTCGCCGCCCGGCAGTTCTACGGTCAAATATCCGCTGAATCCGATCTCACCAATCGCCTTGCGGACCTCCTTCCAATCGATGCTGCCTTCGCGCAATGGGACCCATTGGCGTGTTTCGTACTTGAAATCCTTGAGGTGGAATTTGACGATCCGTTCGCCGAGCGTGCGAATCCACTCTTGCGGAAAGCCGTACATCACTACGTTGCCGACGTCGAAATAGGCCTTGAGGCGCGGGCTCTTGAATTCGTCCACGTATTTGGCGGTGTCGTAAGGCGTCAGCAGGAACTTGTTCCAGACCGGTTCGACGCCGATGACCACATCCAACTCCTCGGCCAACGGGAGAAGCTTCCTGATGTGCGGCTGTGAGCGCTCCCATGCTTGCGGAATGGTCGTGTCGGGTCTGACCACAGCCGGGACCAGCAAGACCGTGTCGGCGCCCCAGAGCTTCGCGTTGCGCAAAGAAATTTCCATCCGCTCGGCGCCCTTCTTCACATCTTCCGGATTGGGGCTTGAAAACGGCCACTCCCAATGCCCCATATTCATCACCGAATGAATTCTGATCTTAGCCTTCTCGGAAGCCTCCTTGATCTGATCGGCCTCTTTCGGGTCGGCGACCGTCTGCGCCTCGACGCCTTCAAAGCCGACGTCTACAGCGAGCTTGAACCGGTCGTGGTAGCTCATCTCTTTGGGTAGCATAGTGATGAGCACGCCCTTTTTGAGCCGTCCTTCCTGCGCTGAGGTCGGCGCGGGCGAGCCGATGAGATCGTGTTGCGGCAGAAATGTCGCCGCAGCGCACATTGCGGAAGTCCTCAGAAACTCTCTTCTGTTACTCATAAGCTGCGCGTCCTGTTCTTAGGGGAAAGTTGGTGATTCAGATTTACAATCTTTGAAAAATAAATGTGACAATTGTTTTCCCGGTCGCCGCAGCGACCATGTGAACCTAGCCCGGCTGTTCAAAGCCCAGGCTAGAGTCAATCGCCGCTGCCGCGGCTGCGGAAGTGTTGTTATGTTTAATTCTCTATGACCGCTAGTCTGTCCGTCCCCAATCAATGCTACGGAAAGACTAAATTCTGCCCGCTATTGGCTGCGCCGGGTCAGTTTTTCACTCTCGCCGTTCCGATTGATTTTAGTGTCCTCGGACAACAAATAATCATCCAGGTTGAGCCTGAGAGTCCCGCCCGCGTCACTGAACATGTCATCCAACCCTAGTTTGCGGCGACGATAGCGCTTCCACTGAAAGAGCGAGTAGCCTATGGCGCCACCTAAAATGAGCGCGCTGAGTATAGCGATGCCCGTCCAGTAGAAGGAGCCAACCATAGTCTTGAGTGTTCTAGTGAAGTTCTCGGCCGCGAGCGGATCCTCCGGGCGGAATTCGAGCGGAATGTCAGTAAACTTTCGCCCCGCCCAGTAAATCTCCTTTTGATACTTGATCTGGCCCACGATGTTTTGCGCCGCGGTCATGTCTTGAATGTTCGACATCACGACGACGTAATTGCCGACGCGTTTGAAAATCAGCCGGTCTTTCTCAGTTTGAGGAAGAGAATTGAAATGATCCCGAACCCTCGCCTCGCCATCCGCGGCCGATTGCGGCGCATAGTACTCCACAATGATCAAATTCATTTGCCCGCCGCCGCTGCGATAATCCGCCGTGGTCACTTCAGCGCCGACTCCAAATCCGATCACGTCTTTCAGACCGCTGAATTTTTTCAACCTGGTCAACCCCGCCGGGCCGACGATGTATTTTTCGCTCTCCGCGATTTTGTCCGCTTCGGGCAAATGCAGTGGCAACGGCGGAAGTTCTCCCTCGCCGCCGATCAGATCGGGTTTTATCGCTTCAAACATCTGTCGATCGGAATCCGCGTCGGCCTCGCTGCTGGAAACTCTGACGACGTAGCGGCCCTGGAGCCATTCGCGGCTGTTCGTGGGGAGTTGTCCCCGGTTGAATGTGAACAATCCGTACGCGCCGGGAATTAGATTCAACTCGAAGACTTCGACCGACGATTCGACACGGCCGTCTGTGTAAACGCGGCTGATGACTCTTTGCAGACCGTACTCTCCGAGCACATCGGCGTCGGGCAGGTCCGAAAGCCGCTGCCCGTTAAGAACGCGCGCCGGACTGACCGCACGCCATCTCTGGCCGAGGCGATCGGGCAATAATTCTTTGTCGCCGCTTTGAGCTTGAACGCCCTGCGCGATCAAAAGCAGAACGCAGAACACGCGGAAATAATGGAATACGCGGACAGAGCAGAAAGAGCGAAAAAGTGGAATGTTTTCCCGGTAATTTTCCGCGTGTTCCGTTATTTCCGCGTGTTCCGCGTTTTCATCTCGTCGTTTCCAAAGAGTCGCATACATATTTCTCAGCATATTTCGGCGCCCCCTCATTCATCTCAAATACTGCAATTGCTCCATGATCATGTCCGCGTATTTGCGAGGATCCCTTATGTTATTCATCACCATTTTAGTGTCGAGCGCCGCGCTGTCAATCAGCACGTCTCCGATGCCTATTAATCGTTCTTTCAGTGTTTCACTGACTTCCACATTGTCTATATGACGTAGCGGAATATTTTTCGTGTCCTTCGAAAATATCCCCGTTCTAATCTCAAGCTTGGCGCCGGACAGCGTATAGACGGTACGCTTCAGTCGCATATGTCGAATAATCGGCCTTATGAAAAATACTGCGGCGGCGATCAGCGCAATCCCTAAACTGCCGCGCGCATAGGCGACCCCGGCCGTCACGATCAATGATAGCGCGATCGCCACCAGATAACTGGGCAGGACTTCGAAAAACGCCGGCGTGATGCTGAAAATCACCTGGTCCTGATCGGCGAAGTTTCCGCGGTAATCGGCGTCGCGTCGTTCCGGATATTCTTCTTCATACTCTTCATACTCTTCGGACGATTCCTGATCGGGAGTGTATGGAATCACAGGCGCGCGGCGCGCTGGCCTGGGAGGCGCCGCCGGGCGCGCCGAGCCCCTCGGCCCGGCCACTCTTTGGTTCGGAGCCTTCGAGCCGCAGCGGTTACA
>DATEMG010000578.1:0-15003 GCA_035275805.1 Blastocatellia bacterium | reverse complement strand
GAGACGAAGCAGATCAGCAATCTGTTTATCGCCCGTTCGTTCGGGACGCTAATCGGCTCTTGGGTGATCGGGCGATTCTACGACCGGATCGCCGGGCACCCGCTGCTGGCTTCATCGCTGTTGGCCGCTGCTGCGGCGCTGGCGCTCGTGCCGTCGGCGCCGCAATTGCCGACCCTGTTGGCGCTGACCGCGTTTCTGGGGGTCGCCCTGGCTTCGATCAACGTCGGCGGGAACGCGCTTATCGTGATGGTTCACGGCGAACGCGTCGGGCCGTTCATCAGCGCGATCCATTGCGCTTTCGGGCTGGGCGGATCTCTGGCCTCGCCGCTGGTCGCGCAATTCGAGCGCCGGGCCGACGGTTTATATCTCACATACTGGCTCCTGGCGCTGGCCATCGTCCCCGTGGCGCTGATCACGTTTCTTTCGCCTAGTCCCTCATTGCGCGAACGCCGAACCCTGGTTTCGACGGCACGGGCGCCGGCGCATATGATCGCGCTCTTCACCGTCCTCGCTTTTTTGCAGATCGGGGCCGAGGCCACGGCCATGGGATGGTACTTCAGCTACGCCGTTGAACGCGGAATGAATGGGCGGACGGCGGGCCACTTGAATTGGGGGTTCTGGGCGGCGTTCACAGTTGGACGCCTGGCGACTATCTGGTTGAGCCTCAAGTTCAAAGCCGCCCCGCTGATCGTCGTGAGCATCTTGATCTCGCTGCTTTTTTCGCTCGGGCTGCTCGTCTTCGCGCCGACGCCATTTGTCTTGTGGTTCGGCGCAATCGGATTGGGACTGGCCATAGCGCCGGTTTTTCCGAACGTGTTCGGACTGGCGGAGCGCAAGCTCGGGCTGTCGGGCAAAATCACGGGAATTTTCCTGGTAGGCTCTTCGGCCGGCGGCATGTTTTGCCCGTGGCTGACGGGACAGTACTTCAAATCGCACGGCCCTCAGGTGATGGCGGTGGTGATGGCGCTGAGCCTTTTCGGCGCTTTGGCGACCGTCGCGCTTCTCATCTCACGTTCGACTAAATTGGAGCAGGCGACGGTGGGGAAGCTATAAAACCACGAAGAAACGAAGAGCGCGAAGAGAGAAAAAGGTTGAAACTATTCTTCCCTTCGCGCTCTTCGTTTCTTCGTGGTTTGTACCAATCTTCGCTGTTTCGATTTAGGGCCGGGGCTGGCGATTGACGCTTATCTTAATTGCCGCGTCCCGAAAAGCCTTCGGCGTCATTCCGGTAGCCTCGCGAAAGATTTTAGTGAAATGGCTCTGGCTCGTATAGCCGACCTCGGCGCCGACCTCGGCGATCGGCAGATCGCTCTCGGCCAGCAGCCGCCGCGCGCGTTCGATCCTCAATGAGGCCAGGTAGGCGTGCGGCGTCGCGCCGGTGATCTTTTTGAAAAGCCGCGCGAAATGAAACTCGCTCAGATAAGCCGCCCCGGCGATCTCAGCCAGGCTGAGTTCGCGCCCGCAGTTGTCGCTCATAAATTCGATGGCGCGGCGCAATCGGCGGTCGACTATCCCCACGCGCGACAACTCGATTTCGTCCGACCGCTGCGCGTTGATGTGCGCCCGGAGCAGGTAGACCGCGAGCTGATTGACGAGCGAGCGGATAAGCTCGCGCCAGCCCGCGTCGCCGCCCTCAAGCTCGGACGCGATTTCTTCAAGCGTGGCGCGCAGCTTCGCGTCTCCGGTCAAAGGCGTGAGCGGCGCGCGGAAGAGCAAATTCAACCCCGTGTGGTAAGCCCGCAGCCGCGACGCCGTTTCGACGAGCAACGCCGGAGCGAGCCGAACCACCAACAGTTGGCTTTGGCCGCGACCCGGCGCGAATCGGACCGCCTGGTTCGGGTTGGCGAGCAGGCTCGCGCCCGATGGGATATTCGGAATTCGAGATTCGATAAAATGGACAATTAGAAAGTCGGGTTGCGACGGCGCCTCAATCGAGTGGCGCGCCAGAACACGTCGCTCGATTGAAAAGTCCGATTCGATCAGGATGCGCGAAATCATTGAAAATCCCCGGGAGCGACATGAATGGGATTTACACAAATGGGGCCTATAGGCCCCATTCATGGATGATACACGCGGTAATCGATCTCCTGAAAGATCGAATCTTTAACTTCGACGTCGTTCAGCCATGCCTCGTCGATCCGGCCGGCGTTGATCGTCTCATAAAGCCGCGTGAAGCGGTGGATGTGGTCTTTGAAGCGTTTGACCGCGTATTGCGCCATCGTTCCCGTGGTAATAATGAAGGCCCAGTCGGAGGATTGCGCCAGCAGCAATTCTCGCGCGGCCTGATTCAACGCGCGCCTCAATAGCCCGTCGGAATGCGGAAAGCGCCGTGCGAGCTCGACCATCCTGTGTTCGGCGGCGTGCTGATGCATGTACATCCAATCGGTCTGGCCGTTGATCCAAACGCGGTTGTATCCTTCAGCGCCCCACGAAGATGCGGACGGCGTCTGTCTCTGGTTGTCTTGATAGAGGCTCAGATAATCGATCGGCGAGATCAATTCGATCTCGTCCTGGTCGTAGTGGATCTTTTTGAAAAGGTAGAAGAGGAATTGCGGCCCCTCGAACCACCAATGGCCGTACAACTCTGCGTCGTAAGGCGCGATGATCATCGGGGGCCGGCCCAGGCTCGGGTTCAAATGGCGCGCCTGGCCCTGGCGATTGTACATGAAATTTCCGGCGTGCGTCGCGGTCTTGCCTGTGGCCCATTCGGGCACGTAGGGCGCCTTTTCATGAAGTGGGACTTTGCCGGTGATGCGGTGGTATTTGATTCCAACATTACGCCGCGCTCCGTCGCTGTGCAGGTAAGGGTTGATGTAATCGTAATCGGGCGCGTCGTAGCCGAGGTCGCGATAGAACTCGCGATAGTCGGGGTCGCCGGGATAGCCTATTTCAGAACTCCAGACCTGCTCGCTGGTCTCGGTATCGCGCGCGAAGACGGCCACGCCTTCCGGGGTGATGACCGGCGCGTAAATTCCGCGCTTCGGGCGCGGCTCGCCGTAGAGTATGGCGTGGGCGTCGGCGATGAAAAATTCGATCCCGGCCTCGCGCAGGTACCGGTCGTCGCCCGGATTAAACGCGCATTCAGCCAGCCAGACGCCCCGCGGAGGCCGCCCGAAATGCTTGATGTAATTCTCACGCGCGATCTGAATCTGAGCGCGCTTGACCGTCTCGTTCGACATCAGCGGCAAATAGCCGTGCGTCGCGTTGCAGGTGATTATCTCAAGGAAGCCTTCATCCTGAAGCTGGCGAAACCCCTGTATGATGTTGCGGCCATACCTGTTTTCAAACACCTCGCGGCATTCGTTGAAATGGCCGCGGTACATCAACGCGCTCGAATGAAACTGCGGGGCTGACCGGCGCGTGCGCTCGACCTCTTTCTCGGCCAGCTCGCACAGCTTGTAGATGTGGCGCATGTAGCGCTCTTGCAAGAGCGGGTCGGACAGCATCTCGCATAACGGCGGGGTCATTGACATAGTCAACCGAAACTTCACCCCTTCGTCGCGCAGGCGATTGAACGCCATGAGCAATGGAATGTAGGTCTCGCTGATCGCCTCGTAGAGCCAGTCTTCTTCCAAAAAGTCGGGATATTCAGGGTGGCGCACGAAGGGCAGATGCGCGTGCAGAATCAAACTCAAATAGCCGATTGCCATAGTCATAGAAGAGAAGACAGGGAGAGTGGGAGATAAGGATAAGAGTATACAAGAAGATTTGAATTCTTTCTCCCCTTGTCCTCTTGTCTCCCTTCTCCCTGTCCCCCTTGATCCTTGTCTTCACTGACGATTATCCCGATACCACGGCCTCTGGCGCCGTAATAAATTTGCGAAGCTGCGAGTCGGGTTGAGAAAGGTTTTGATCAGGAGTCTCATCAGGCGGCTGCTGATTTTGTCTTCGAGGCGTCCGTTTCGCTTTGATTAACTGATTAAACAGCCGGAGATTATACGTTGTGTTTTAACTTGGCAAGCCATATGTTTAGCGTTGTTTCAAGTTTCAAATTATGAAGCAAAACGATCCGATTCAACCGACCGAACCGGCTTCGCAACCAGGGGACCCGGATCATCAAACCATCCTCCTGTCGCTTGGAGGATCGGTCGAACGCGTTACCTATCACAACGAACAGAACGGGTATACCGTGCTCCGCTTGCAAATTCGCGGGCGCGTCGAGCCGGTCACCGTAGTGGGAAACTTCTCCGCAGTGTCGCCGGGCGAGAGCTTGCGAGTGACCGGGTGTTGGACTACGCATCCACAATATGGCGATCAGTTCAAAGCTGTTGAATACGCGGTCACGCGCCCTGCGACTGTCGCGGGTATACAGAAATATCTTGGCTCTGGTCTGATCAAAGGAGTCGGCCCGGTCACGGCCCGACGCATCGTCGAACATTTCAAAGAAAAGACGCTCGAAGTGATCGAGGGCGACATCTCACGCCTCGGCGAAGTCAAAGGGGTCTCGCGCAAACGCGTCGAGATGATCCAAAAGGCCTGGGAGGAGCAGCGTGCGATCAAGGAGGTCATGCTGTTTCTGCAAAGCCACTCGGTCTCGACGAGTTTCGCCGTGAAGATATTCAAGCAGTACGGGTCGGACGCGATCACGGTCGTTGAAAAGACTCCGTACCGGCTGGCCGACGAGGTCTACGGCATAGGATTCAGGACGGCCGATCAGATCGCTCGCAACCTTGGGATGGCGCCGGACGCCGAGGAGCGGCTGCGCGCCGGATTGCGGCACTCGCTGATGACGGCGTCCGAAGAAGGGCATTGTTATCTGCCCGCCGGCGATCTGATCGAGCGCTCGACTGATGCGCTCGGAGTAGAAGATCGGGCGAAGCTCGAATCGGCGCTCGAAAAGGCGCTCGACGACGGCCTGTTGAAAGTCGAAGAGAGCGGCGGAGAGAGCGCGGTCTACCTGCCGCCGCTGTGGCAATCGGAGCGGGGCGTCGCGCGGCGGTTGAGGGCGTTGATCGGAGAGACGCTCCGCGTCGATCCGAATCGGGTCGAGTCGTGGCTCGACCGCTTCGCGGCTAAGCGCGGCGTGGCCCTCTCAGAGGAGCAGCGGCGGGCGGTTCATCTGGCGGCTCGGTCGCGCGTGATGATCCTGACCGGCGGCCCGGGTACTGGTAAGACATTCACGCTGCGAACGATTGTCGAACTGTTTTACGCTATGCGGAAGACCGTCGCGCTGGCCTCGCCGACGGGGCGCGCCGCCCAGCGGTTGTCCGAAGTGACCGGGCGCGAAGCCAAAACGATCCATCGCCTGCTCGAATTCGATCCGTCGACGATGCGCTTCAAGCGCAACGACGTGTGGCCGCTTGAAGCCGACGTGGTGATCGTCGACGAAGCCTCGATGATCGACATCGTGCTCGCCAACAGTCTGATCAAAGCGATCGATGATGGCGCGAGCGTGGTCCTGGTCGGCGACGCCGATCAACTGCCATCGGTCGGCCCCGGCGCATTCTTGCAGGATTTGATCTCGTCTGGCGTCGCGCCTGTCGCGAGGTTGACCCAGATCTTCCGCCAGGCCGCCCGCAGCCTGATCGTGCAGAACGCGCACCAGATCAACCGGGGGGAATTTCCGCGCCTCGTCAAACCCGGCGAAGAGAAGAGCGATTGTTATTTCATCGAGGCGGAAGAGCCGGAGGAACTCATTCGCCTGATCGTCAACTCGGTATCGAAGAGCCTGCCGAGTCGTTTCGGCTACGACCCGCTGAAAGACATTCAGACGCTCTCGCCGATGAACCGCGGGCGCGTCGGGGCCGGGCGATTGAACGGCGTTCTGCAGGCAGCGCTCAATCCGCAACCGGCGGACGGGCCGGGCAAGGCCGAAGCGGTTCGCGGTGATCGAACGCTGCGTGTCGGCGACAAGGTCATTCAGCGGGTGAACAATTACAGGCTTGAGGTCTTCAACGGCGATATGGGGGCGATCGAGGCAATCGACCTCGAAGACCAGATGATTGCGGTTCGCTTCGCCGACCGAGTCGTCGAATACGACTTCGCAGACTCGCTTGAGCTGTCGCACGGATTCGCGGTGACGATTCACAAGGCCCAGGGGTCGGAATACCCGGCGGTCGTCATCCCGCTCCACACCCAGCATTACCTGATGCTCAGCCGCAATCTGCTCTACACGGCTCTGACGCGGGCGAAGAAGACTGTGGTTATTATCGGAACGACGCAGGCGATAGGAATGGCGATGCGCAACCTGGAGGCGATGCGCCGGTTCACGGGATTGGCGAGGGAATTGAAGGAGTAAACAGTTTAGGGTTGGCCAACGGTACGGGGAGCGTTAGCGACCTGAGCATCTATCAATAGACTTATTGATAGATGCTCAGGTCGCTAACGCTCCCCGTACTGTATCGCCCTAATCGCCTGCGCCAACCTGTTGCGATGCGGACGCGCAGAATTGGTCGAACGCCTTCTTCAACTCGACCGCGATCTGTTCGGCGCTGCGGCCTTCGATCTGATAGCGCTCCATCAAGTAAACCAGATTGCCGCCTTGCAGCAGCGCGATGGAGGGCGATGACGGCGGGTAGCCTTTGAAATAGCCCCGCGCGCGCTCCGTCGCCTCGATGTCGGCGCCGGCGAAGACGGTAATCGATTTGGCGGGTTTGGAGTCGTGCCCAAGGGCCAGCGCCACACCTGGGCGCGCCTTGCCCGCCGCGCATCCGCAGACGGAATTGACGACAACCATCAGCGTCCCTTCGGTGTCACGAATCGCCGTGTCTACGGCCTCGGGCGTGCGCGCCTCTTCGATTCCCAAACGGGTCAGGTCTTCTCTCATCGGTTTAATCAGCATCTCTGAATAAGGCATAAGTTCAATCTCCTTGGAAAACCTCCGTGAAAGTTATGAATGTGACTTATTAAGAATCATAGGAACTATAAGTTCCATTCATGACCCTCACGGGGGCGATTTTCATTATCGCCCCCGATGATATAGTGATTGACCGCCATCATTCAACTACCGAAGTTTACTGTGTTAGTATGCGGCGCGTTTGGAACACCCGGCGCGCCCCTCAAAAATTCCAAAACGCCTTGAAAGGCGCGCCCATGTCTGAAGAATTGACACAGGTTTAATAATGGAGAGGCTCTGGGTATTCAATTTTACGAGGCGCCTGATCGGTCTCCTCTCCCGCCTTTATTTTCGGATCGAATTTGAGGGCGCGGATTGGGTTCCGAAGGAAGGGGCTATGATACTGGCCCCGAACCACGTCAGTTACTGCGACCCGTTCTGGGTCTCGATCCCGTTCGACAGGCCTTTGCGGTATATGACCTGGGAGAAAATGACGCAACTGCCGCTGTTCGGGCGGCTGATCATGGCTTACGGCGCGTTTCCGGTCAAAATCGAGACGGGAGACCGCGCGGCGCTTCGCCTCGCGCTGGAGCATCTGAAGCGCGGCGGAGGACTGGTGATCTTCCCAGAAGGCGGGCGCACGCGCACGGGACGGTTGATGCCCTTCAAGGCAGGCGTGATCCGCCTCGCCCTGGCAGCGGACGCGCCGATTGTGCCGGTGACAATCATCGGTGGCTATCGAGCCTTCTCGCCGCACCACGTCTTTCCGCGCCCATACAAAGTCAAGATCATTTATCACGAGCCGATCAGGCTGGCTCCGCCGCGAAACGAATCTCATATGAAAGAGTACATGCGAATGCAAACGGAATACTTACAGTCCGTCGTATCCTCGGCGCTCCCTCCTGAATCATCGCCGATGCTCGATCGACACGTCGTGGAGTTTTAGAGCGGTTTGCGATTGCGTGTACGGGTGTGTGGCGCGAGTTGTTTACTCGCGCTTCTTTCCTGAATGTACAAAGCCCAAAACGGGGCGATTAAACAAATCGCCCCACACCGTACACGCGTTTGCAAACCGCCCTAGTACTCGAGAGGAAAATCGGCAAGACTTCTGTAACCGCCAGACAGCCACGAAAGTTCCTGTTAAAAGAGATACCAATTCATTCGGAGGACAAACCCATGTCAAAACGAACTTCTCTGGCGGCGCTCCGCTGCGTCGTATTTCTCCTTCTCATCGGTTTCATGTTCGCCGAACCGGCGTCGGAAAACGCATCGGCGAACGGCGGGCCGACACGCCTGTTGCGAACCCCGACGGTGAGCGCCACTCAGATCGCGTTCGCCTACGCCAACAACATCTGGGTCGTCGAGCGAGCCGGGGGCCTGGCGCGCCGCCTGACAAGCTTCCAGGGCCAGACCTCAAATCCTCACTTCTCGCCCGACGGGAAGTGGATAGCGTTCAGCGCCGAATACGCCGGCAACGCTGACGTCTATGTCGCGCCAGCCGAAGGGGGCGAGCCGAAGCGTCTGACCTGGCGCCCCGGAGCCGATACAGTTCAAGGATGGACGCCTGACGGCAAGGCCGTGCTTTTCACTTCCGGGCGCGCGACCTGGGCGCCGAACGCGGCGCCGCGCTTCTGGACTGTGCCCGCCGAGGGTGGCGTCGAAGAACCGCTTCCCCTGCCGCGCGGATATCAGGGCAAGATTTCGCCAGACGGCTCGCGCATCGCCTACCGGATGAACAATTCGTGGGACGATGAGCGGCGCAACTATCGCGGAGGGCAGAACCGCCCGATCTGGATCGTCGATATGAAGAGTTACGACCTGGTGTCGCCGCCCTGGACGGACTCGAAGGACGTTGATCCCGTGTGGGTTGGCGACGCTGTCTACTTCCTTTCGGATCGCGACGGCGTGTCGAACGTCTGGGCGTACGACACGAAGACGAAGAAATTGGCGCAGGTCACGAAATTCACAGACTTCGACGTCAAGTCGATCGACGCAGGCGCGGGCGCGGTGGTGTTCGAGCAGGCCGGCTACATCCACGAACTAGACCCCAGGTCGGGCAAATCGCGCGTCGTCAACATCACGGCCGCGGGCGATTTTCCCTGGATGATGCCGCGCTGGGAAGACGTGACGAGCCGCATGTCGAACATTGCCCTGTCTCCCACCGGCAAACGCGTGGTGGTCGAAGCGCGCGGCGAAATCTTCACCATTCCGGCCGAAAAGGGCGACGTGCGGAACCTCAGCAATTCCAGCGGCTCTGCGGAGCGCGACCCGGCGTGGTCGCCGGACGGAAAGTTCGTTTCTTATTTCAGCGACAAGTCGGGCGAATACAAGCTGGTGATCGAGGCGCAGGACGGACTGACGCCGCCGCGCGAGGTCGCGCTGCAAAATCCGACGTACTATTACACGCCGTCGTGGTCGCCCGATTCGAAGAAGATTCTTTACACCGACACTAACCTGAAAGTGTGGGTGCTGGACGTCTCCTCGGGCCAGGCCAGGATCGTCGGGAATGACCCCTGGATGGTCCCGCGGCGCACGCTCAATCCAGTGTGGAGTCCTGATTCGAAATGGGTGGCTTACTCGAGCCGGTTGAATTCGCTATACCACGCGATCTTTGTCAGCAACGTCGAGACCGGCGAGCCGAAACAGATCACAGACGGGTTGGCCGACGCCGTCTGGCCGGCCTGGGACGCGAGTGGCAAATATCTCTGGTTCCTCGCCTCGACGGACTTCGGGTTGGGTTCGCAATGGCTCGACATGACTTCGTACGATCACAACGAGAACTTCGGGCTATATCTCGCGGTCCTCAAGAAAGGCGAACCAAGTCCGCTCCTGCCGGAGAGCGATGAGGACAAGGGTGTGGGGAGCTCACCTCCCGGCGGCGCCGGAGGCTTCGGTCGTGGGGGCCGGGGCGGAGCGACAGACGCCGACTCCGCTCAGGCCGAGGCGCCTGCGCCGCGCGCGCCGCGTGCGCCTGTCACAGTTCAAATAGACTTCGACGGATTGCAGCAGCGCGTCATCTCTGTGCCGGGCGTGCCAGAACGCGAGTATTCGCAGTTGCGCGCCGGCGTGGCGGGCACGGTCTATTATATCGAAGCCTCCAGAGGAGAAGGTCGCGGAGGCGGCTTCGGAGGAGGCGCGGGCGGTAACACATTGCAGCGCTATCGCTTGAGCGACCGTCGCGCCGCGCAGTTCGTGGCCGGGGTCGCCGATTATGATGTGAGCGCGGACGGCCACAAGTTAGTCTACCGCGCCGGAGGCGCCGCCGCCGGCGGGCGCGGTCGTGGCGGCCCGGGCGCCGGCCCAGCCGCCGGCCCCGCGCTCTTCCTGGTGGACGCCGATCGTCAACCGCCGCAGCCGGGGCAGGGACGGCTCAACGTGTCGCTGCGCATGTACCTCGATCCGAAAGAAGAGTTCAAACAAATCTTCAACGAGGGCTGGCGAAACCAGCGCGATTACCTCTACGTGCCGAACATGCACGGCGCCGACTGGCCGAAGATGAAAGAAATGTACGGCCAGTTGCTCCCCTATGTGAATCATCGCGACGACCTCAATTATCTGCTCGACAACATGGGCTCTGAGATCGCCGTCGGCCATTCATACGTTCGCGGCGGCGACATGCCCGAGGCGCCTCAATCGCTTGGCGGACTGCTCGGGGCCGACTTCACGATTGACAACGGTCGTTACAAGATCACACGCATCTACGATAACGAGAGCTGGAACACCGACCTGCGCGCGCCGCTCAGCAGCCCCGGCGTAGATGTTTCGGTCGGCGATTACATCCTTGCGATCAACGGGATTGAGCTGAAGGCGCCCGACAACATCTACCGCCTGCTCGACGGCGCGGCGAACCGGCAGACCGCGCTCACCGTCAACAGCCGCCCATCGCTCGAAGGCGCGCGCCAGGCGACGGTCGTTCCCGTAGCCAATGAACAGGCGCTGCGCACGCGAGCCTGGGTAGAAGCTAACCGCCGCCTTGTGGACAAGCTCTCCAACGGCCAGCTGGCCTACGTCTATCTGCCCAACACGGGACAGCCGGGCTACGCCAGCTTCAATCGCTACTACTTCGCGCAGCAGGACAAGAAAGGCGCGATCATTGACGAGCGCTTCAACGGCGGAGGCTCGGCGGCCGATTACATCATCGATGTGTTGCAGCGCGACTTCGATGGTTATTTCAACAACGTCGCTGGCGACCGCTATCCCTTCACCAGCCCGTCGGCGGGCATCTGGGGGCCGAAGGTCATGATCGTCAACGAAATGGCCGGATCGGGCGGCGACCTCATGCCGTGGATGTTCAAGCACCGCAAGATCGGCCTGCTAGTCGGCAAACGCACCTGGGGCGGCCTCGTGCATACCGCCGACACGCCGCCCTTTATTGACGGGGGCTCGATGATCGCGCCGCGCGGCGGCTTCTTCACCCGCGAAGGCAAATGGGCGGTCGAGAACGAAGGCACGGCCCCCGACATCGACGTGGAAAACTGGCCGAAGGAAGTGATCACCGGACACGACCCTCAACTTGAACGCGCCGTCCAGGAAGCGATGCGACAATTGAAGGAACGCCCGGTCAATCGTATGTCCACAGAACCGCCGCCGCCGACGTGGGGGACGCGGAAAGGGCCAATGCCGGGACCCGCGACGACTGGCGGGAAAGGAAGCGGTCAACAATAAATTGACATAAAGCGACGGCCCGCGATTTTCGCGGGCCGTCGCGCGTACGCCTGACAGTAATTACTCTCTTGTTTTTTCAATCCAGAAACGCAAACCACAGCCGGCCTCGACCAACTACTCATTTAGCGCGATGAATGCCTGCAATCCCTTCCACTTCGCAGCATGTCAGCCATAGAATGCGCCGCGTGAGGCTTCTTCACGCGCGAAGTCAAATGGGCGGTCAAAAACGAAGGCGCCACGCCGGATATGGACGTGGAGAATCGCGATTCACAAAAGGAGGCGATTGAATGAGTCGAAAAATACTGCTTCAAATTGTGGTTCAATTATTAGCAGTTGGGATATTTTGCGCCGACGTATATCCTTGTTCGTGTGAATTCTGGTCAGCGAGGAAAAAGCTCAAAAAGGCACAGGCAGTTTTTGTCGGAGAGGTCATCGGGATTACCTGTCAGGATGCAAGTTGCCCTGATAATAAAATTACTTTCAAAGTCGAAAAGCATTGGAAGGGCGTCATTGAGCAACGGGTTACCGTTTTGTCTGCTCCGCCAGTTTGTTGTACTTGTGGACTCAAGGTTAACGTAGGGGACAAAGTACTTGTATACGCATACAAAACAGATAATGGAGATCTTGAAACGAGTCTGTGTTCTTCTATTCGAATAGGCAACGAATCCGCTGACAAACAGCTTAAAGAACTGGGGGAGTCAAAGTCGCTGAAGAGCAACTAGGGGCTGGTCTGCGGTACGAACTATGACTGTCAACTTTGGATTGTGAGCTGAATCAGGGGCCAGAATGGAGAAACCGCCCTGGGGGCCAAGGGGCGCGTCCTGGTCACCGACCGTCTCTAACGAGGTGATAGCCATGCAACGACACATCACCACATCAATCTTCCTGGCTTTGATTTGCGGGCTGATGGCGCGGGGCCAACAGGCGAAGCCGGCTCAAAATTCGCGCGAGCCGAATACAGCCGCCATCAAAGTCTATCCCGCTCGTGGAAAGCGAATCAGGATTGTCGCCGGAACGGAACGGACTCTGGTGGACCTGACGGATGATGTTTCAGGATGCCTGGAACTGTTTGATCCGACTATTTCCCAACGGAGAACTAGACAGCCCCTGAGGATTAAGGTCATAGACAGAGTCAGGAAAGACGATAAGTATTATTTGGTGTTGCTGACAAGCGCGCAATCTAACTGCAATGTACAAGGGTATTGCGGGGCGGCGACTGATATCACGTTGATTTGGCTGAAGCTGGCCGCCGGCCTCAAGCTTGAAGAGAAGCAGTCAGCCGTCATTGTGGGCTGCAGGACGAATATCGATGTGGCCGATCCACAGTACGATAAGCGGGATGAGCTGGTTATCAAACTGGTTCGCGGCAGGTTGGCGATCGAGTATGGGAACACGTTAGATGACGACGTTCAGAGTCTTTCGCAATTGGTCTATGACAGAAAATTTCCTGAACGGGGATTCGTCATGACGACCAAGGAAAAGAAGCCTAAACAAGAGCAGTGATTGGAATCGATCATGACGAAAATCTTCCTTTTTATCTCGATACTTTTTTTCTCCCAGGATTGGCCCGAGTTCCGAGGCCCCACGGGGCAGGGGCATTCGGATGAACGCGGACTCCCGCTGGTGTGGAGCGAGGCCAAGAACGTGCGCTGGAAGACGGCGATTCCGGGGAGAGGGTGGTCTTCGCCGGCGATTCAGGGAGACCGCATCTGGCTGACGACGGCGGCTGACGACGGGAAATCGTTGAGCGCAATCTCCGTTGATCGCAACACCGGCGCGATCCTGCAGAACGTCGAAGTCTTCCGCTTGAAATCACACGGAAACCTCAACTCAAAGAACAGCCAGGCGTCGCCCACGCCAGTGCTCGAAGGAGATCGAGTCTATTTGCATTTTGGCGCCTACGGGACGGCGTGTATCACCCAGTCCGGCGAGATCGTTTGGAAGACCCGGCTCGATTACGATAACGGCCAACATGGCCCTGGCGGCTCTCCGGTCATCTACGACAATCTGTTGATTATGAGCTGCGACGGCCAGGACGTGCAGTATGTCGTCGCGTTGGACAAGCTGACCGGCAAGGTTCGATGGAAGAAGCTTCGCGAAGGCTATCAGGCCTACACAACGCCGCTCGTCGTGCGATTGCCAGCGGGCGATCAGGTCATCAGTCCGGGCGCGTTCAGGGCCGTGTCCTATGAGCCGCGCACGGGCAAGGAACTCTGGCAGGTGAGATATGGCGACGGGTTTTCGAATGTGCCACGGCCCGTTTACAGCAATGGTCTGGTCTTCATCTGCACAGGATTTCAGCAACCTTCGCTGCTGGCGGTTCGTTTGGATGGGCGCGGGGACGTCACAAAATCGCACATCGCATGGACGCTCAAGCGGGGCGTGTCACTGACACCGTCTCCGCTTTTGATCGGAGACGAATTGTATATGGTCAGCGATAACGGCGTCGCAAGCTGCGTCGACGCAAAGACAGGCGCTCCATATTGGCAAGTCCGACTTGGGGGCAATCACTCGGCCTCTCCGGTCTACGCAGACGGGCGCATCTACTTCCTAAGCGAAGAGGGAGAGTCGGTCGTGATCGCGCCTGGCAAGGAATTCAAGGCGCTGGCGAAGAACCAACTGGATGGGCCGACGCTGGCCTCGATGGCCGTCTCAGGCAGTTCGATATTCGTGCGTAGCCAGACGCATCTCTATCGTTTGAGCAATTAAAGGAGGCGATATCAGATGGGCTTTTTGGATAGGCTATTCGGAAACACCGACAGCAACGATGCCGGTTTGTCGGAAGCGCAATTACAAAATGAGGCTCTGCGCTTCGCCAAGTTACTGGTTGCGGAGATCAAGCTCTACCACGAAGACGAGGTTTATGAGGGGTGTCGGAACGCTGACCTCTATCAACGACTAAAGAAAGTGATTGATCGAAGCCGGAAAATATACGAGAGGCGGATCTCGCCCTCGATAGCGGCCAAATCCAACTATTTCTATGAAGAGTTGGTGAATACCCTGGCTGGGGGCGACGCTTCAAAACTTGGGCCTGGATGGGAAGAATCGAGGCGGAAGTAACATCAACGAACAGGAAGCCAATGATGTATTGCCCAAATTGCGCAACGCAATCTTCTGATGATCAAAAGTTTTGCCGATCCTGCGGATTCGACTTGCAGGTAGTTTCTCTAGCGCTTGCCACAGAATCCAAGCCGGATGATTCGGATGAATTGGAGCTTGCCGATAGCGAACTTTCTGAGGGTCGGAAAAAAAGAATGGCATTCCTGGGGATCGCTGCGTTGATGTCCAGCTTGATGATTGGATGCCTGATTCCAATCTGCCTGGGACTATTTCCCAATTGGTCAGGTCTTATTCCATTGATCCTGGTGTTGAGTGGACTGGCCGGATTGCCTCTTTTTGGCGGAGTCATCCTTCTGGTTTATTCGGATTATTTACCTGAAACGCAGCCCCCCAAAGAGCCTTCCCGTTCAGTGTCATTGCGACGAGGAGTAACGACAAATCAATTACTTCCGGCCGGTCAATCTGAACCGGTTCCGAGCGCCACAGAACCCACAACCGGCTTG
>DATEMG010000577.1:0-16480 GCA_035275805.1 Blastocatellia bacterium | reverse complement strand
GCGCTTCATTCTGAGTCGCGCTCGCTACCGCTCGCGGTACTGATCCATACACTCAGATCAGTACGCCGTACATTGATTTGCAATCCGATCTAAATCAAAGCGCACGAGGGGGGCGCAGTACCGAGCGAGTAAGCAAGCGGTCGCGTAGGTCGTCAACCGCTTGCTTACGCGCGCGGTACTGATCCAGCCATTATTGCGACCCTGCCTTGATGATGCGCAAGAGGCTGCGCTGAGTGTCCTGTAACTTCTCGCCCTTGGCTTGACTGACTTTAGTGAATAGTTGTTTGGCGCGTTCGGCCTGGCCCATACGTTGAAGCGCTTGAGCCAGTTGATAGGCGGCGGTCATATCTTCAGGGTCGAGTTCGAAAGCCTTCTCCAAATGCTCAGCCGCGCGTGCGACCTCGGCGCCACGCAGAAGTATCTTCCCCAACAAGGCGCGAGATTGCGGGAGTCGCGGGTCCAATTGAATGGACTTCTCCAGCGCGCTGACCGCTTCCTTCTCCGCCTCGCTTCCCGGCTGAACGCCTGAACGGTTCAATGCCTCTCCGAGAAGCCAGAAGACGCGAGGGTCATTCGGGTTAAGCGCAGTTCGCCGCCGCAACAAGGCGATCGCCTCGGAATGTTTGTCCAGTTGGATGAGCGCCAGTCCCAGAGCCACCTGAGGCAGCGCGTCTTCAGGCAGAAGCTCTGCGGCGGTCTGAAACTCTTTGACGGCCTCTTCAAGCCGGCTCTTCATGACTAAGGCCACCCCCCTGTGCAACCGCAGGCGGCGCCCGCCCGGGACGCGCCGGACGCCTATGTCGGCGATCTCCAGGCTGAGGTCGTAATTTTCGTGTTTCAGGCAGAGCGCGATCAGGTCGAGGTAATTTGTTTCGTCTTTCGGATCGATATCAGTGGCCGCCCGGAGCGCGTCGTAAGCCCGTTTCGTCTGTCCGCTCTGCTCGTAAGCCTGCGCCAGCAGGTTGTACATTTCCGCCTTGCGGCGTCCTGCGGCAAGCGTCTCTTCTCCGACACGGATGGCCGCCGCATAGTCCCGGTTCCTGATTAACACTAGCGTCAGGTTGTATCCCACTTGATAGGGGTCGGGAAAACCTTGTCGGGCCAACTCGAAGCGTCGCGCGGCGGCCTCATACTTTTCCAGTCTGGCGAACATGACACCGGCCTGAAACTGAATGTTTGCGCCGGCGCCCGATAAGGTTGTGGGAATCTTCTCCAATATCGTCGCAGCCCTGGCGGGTTGCCCGTCTTCGAAACAACTGGTTGCGAATTTGATAGTAGTCCGGGAATCCTTCCAGGCCAGGTCACCGCTCTGCTCATAGCCCAATGCCGCGCGTTTGTAGTCGCGGGCGGCGAACGCGATTTCCGCCAGTCCCCAGTGGCAAGTCGCGTCCTGCGGCGCCGACTTCAACGCCTCTTCAAAATGAATCCCCGCGTCCTGAGTCTTGCCGATGGCCAACTCATTAAGCGCCAGATTCTTCAGCGCCGGAACAAATTTCGGCTCAAGCGACAGGACTTTCTTGAAATGCTCATTCGCTTCCTCTCGACGTCCTGCGGCGGATAGAGCTATGCCCATCAGGTTGCGAGCCTTGAGGTCATTGGGAGATCGATCCAGAATCCGCTGCAAAACCGGAAAGGCGCTATCAAACTTCCCCTGCTGCACGAAGGAGACGGCGGTTTGGTAGTCCGCATCTTGCGCTTGGGCGGAGACCACGCAGGGCGTCAACGAGCAGAGGAAAATGGCAGAAAGGAAAATTGCGCTTACTGTTCGGTAGCTTTTTACGAATTTTTGAAATGTTGATCTTCCTGCCGCGGAGCGGCAGAGGAAGCGGTTTTGAAAATCCACGACAAAGCCTGGCCCAATCGCCGTTCCGCGGCGGAGGAATCGATTTTGAAAGTCCACGATAAATCGACCCAGCCGTAAGGGCATAGACTCTCCCTAACCGGATTCAACCCTCCATAAGATCATACAAGACGCCCTATTCATGCGCCTTTTATGTTCGTTTCCCACAAAAACGCATACGATCTTTGCTTGGATACAGCAAAACCGACTAAATTGGAAGACCTGTTCGAATTTTTGAAGCAACCCTAACCCAACGGAGGGACAGTCATGACATTGAAAAATTTCTCGAAGACCGCCGCCTGTTTATTGCTGGTTTTGGCTTTTACCAACGCGGCCCAGGCTCAATTCCGGAGCGCCATTGAAGGCGCAGTGACTGATCCCAGCGGAGGGATAGTCTCGGACGCTCAGGTAACGCTCGTCAATGTTGAGACGGGCGTCAGCCAGACGGCGAAGACCAATTCCGCCGGCTCTTACAGCTTTCCCGCTCTGCCGCCGGGGAAGTACAAGATCACGGTATCGGCCAAGGGCTTCGCCTCCGTGGCGCAGGAGAACATTACGCTCGGCGGCGCCGAGACGCGAACAATATCGCTCGCGATGAAAGTTGGCGACGTCTCCGAGACGGTCACCGTCACTTCCGAACCTGCGCCGGTGCAAAGTTCCGAAGCCAAGGTCGCCACAAATATTTCGACGGAGCAAATCCGTAACCTGCCGCTGGCCGGGCGGAACGTCCTGGACCTTGTGTCGCTGGCGCCCGGCGTGACCGGGGTCGGCAACCTGACAGGCCGGGCCGGCGGTCTCGACATCTTCAGTCTGGTCGGCGAGCCGAAAGTGAACGCGAACGGCCAACGGGGTGATGGTAACGGTTACTATGTTGACGGCATCTCGGCCAACAGCAATCCGGATCCCGGCACTGTTTATGTAACTCTCAACCCCGATTCGGTCGCGGAGTTCAGCGTGGCCTTGAACGATTACTCGGCGGAATACGGACGGAGCGGATCGATCGTTGTCAATGCGGTCTCTAAGTCGGGATCGAACAAGTTTCATGGCTCCCTCTTCGAATACCACAGGAATAACAAACTCACGGCGCGCAACGTATTTCAGAACACGCCGAACCAATTCTCCGGTCGCATCATTCCGGTCTCGCGGCGAAACGAGTTCGGATTCTCGCTGGGCGGCCCGATTCAATCAGACAAGATGTTCTTTTTCGGCAGCCTCGACATGCTCCGCTCGTCCGAAGCGGTTACGGATCTCGTCGGCGTCGAAACTCCTGAATTCGTCAATTTCATGAGGACGAGATTCCCCAGCAACATCTCTACATCCCTCCTGACTCAATTTCCCGTCGGCGATATTGGCCCGATCACAAACCCGCAAACTGTCGCGCGATACATGTCGGATACATTGCGTATTACCACGGCCTGCTCGGGCACAGGCCCTTTGGGAATGCCCTGCGATATGCCGCTGCGTGGGTCGGCCGTTCGGAGCTTCGCGCCGACGCGCAATGGGTTGCAATGGAATGTGCGCGTGGATCGTTACTTGAATGATTCCAAAGACCGGATACACGTCAATTACCAGAGAAGAACCGCGGACGTCGAAGGCGCGCAATTCCGGACGGAGTTCAGAAACGCGTTCGCGGCGGAACCACTTACCTACTACGCCAACGTCAACTGGACCCATACATTCAGTTCAACCATCGTCAACGAGGCCGCCGTCGGCTTTACCCGGTTCCAGGGCGGCCAGCAATGTTCCCATTGCGAGGTGCCCACCATCGGCACAGGAGGCGGATTGCAGGAAGGCTTCGGCAATGGCTTTGCGCCCGCGCTCTTCATCCAAAATGATTGGAACTGGCGCGACGTTCTCTCGGTCAACCGGGGCAATCATTCGTTGAAGCTCGGCGTTGAGATTTTTCGCGATCAGGAGAACGACCAGTTCAGCGGGCCGCAACAACGCCCTAACTACGATTTCAGAAACCTCTTCGACTTTGCGGCTGATACGCCGGTTGTAGAAAACAACGTCAATTATGACCTGCGAGACGGCACGCCGTCGTTTCAAGACGTCCAATACCGGGTGACCACGTTCGGGTTCTTCGTCCAGGATAATTGGAAGGTGAAAAAGAATTTCTCGCTCAACCTGGGACTGCGCTGGGACTTCTCTTCGAATCCCAACGAGAAGAACGGCCGGATGAGCAACATCGTACTGGGTTCCGGCTCGACCTTTAATCAACAGATTGCCAACGCTTCGGTGAAAATCGTCCCGGAACTGTTCGAGACACATCGCAAAGCATATTTCGCGCCGCGCTTCAGTTTCGCATGGACGCCGTCTCTCTTTGAAAATCGCATGAGCGTCCGGGGCGGCATAGGAGTTTTCATGCAACGTTGGCCCAACATCGCCTGGAGCGATCGTATCCGTGGCAATCCTCCATTCCAGTCCGGGATCGCCGCCAGTCTCGACAATCCAACCGGCCCGCAGCCGGTCTACGGGCTTTGCAAGCTCGACGTGGCGCCCTTCAATTGCCTCTTCCCCACGGGGCTGCGGATCGGAGTCAATGAGCGCGGCGGTCCCATCGGGGCGAGGGCGGGCATCGGAGGAACCGCGCCTGATCTCAGGTATGCTTATACGATCAACCGCTTCTTCGGCATTCAATACGCTTTCACTTCGAACTGGATCCTGGAGGCGGACTACCTGGGATCGCAGGCCGTCCACCTTTACGTGAATACCAATCGAAACCGGTTCGCCGGCGACCTGAGCTTCGACGCGAACCTCGACCGGTTGAACCCGTTCTTCGCCGGCATCAGCTACACGGATAACAGCGGGTGGTCGCACTACAACGGCGGCACGGTTTCGCTCAACAAGCGGTTCAATCGGGGGTACACCTTCGCGACTTCGTTCACCTTCGGCAAGACGCTCAGCGTCCAGGACTCGACCGGCGTCGGTCGCGACAGCCTTCAGTCTCCGATTATCGATGCGAACAATATCAACGGCCAGCGTGGACTGGCGGCATTCGATATCTCCAAGAGGCTTTCATTCAACCTCGTATATGACGTTCCGAAAAATTTCTTCGGAAGCCGATTTGCGAATGCTGTGCTCGGAAACTGGCAATTGGGCGTCATCGCCAGTTTCCAGGACGGGTATCCGTTATGGATAACCGCCGGCCAGGACCTTAATGGGGATGGCGGTGGGCCTGATGCGCCTGACATGCCGGCGTTTGGGAACTCCAGAAACACCGACCGATCCGATTTTCTCAACGGGTTCGTGGCGGCGACGGATTTCACGCTGCCGCCATGCACGCGGTTCTCGACACCACCGCCACCACCGCCCGGCCAGCCGCCCACGCCGCCCGTTTGCCTGGGGTGGGCTAGAGGAGGCGCCCTTGGGCGCAACACATTCAGAGGCCCCGGATTGAAGCTTGTGGACCTCAGTCTCGGGAGAAGTTTCGGCATTCCATGGTTTTATGGCAAGGAAGGCGCGCGCTTCCAATTCCGCGCCGAGTTCTACAACCTGTTCAATCGCGTCAATCTGGACCCGCGCAGTGTCGTCACGAGTCTAACTGCCGGGAACTTTGGCAGGGCGACCGCCGTGTTCTATCCGCGCACGGTCCAACTCGGCGCGCGAATCGAGTTCTAGCCTATGACTTGGGAAGAGCGATGGCATCCCTTGCGCGAAGAATGGGTGATCGTGGCGGCGCACAGGCAGAATCGTCCGTGGAACGGTGAGACGGTCGAGCGAGAGGAGCCCGTCTTACCCGGTCATCTGAATGACTGCTACCTATGCCCCGGCGTCACGCGCGTCAGCGGCAAGCGCAACGACGATTACAAAAGCACGTTCGTCTTCGACAACGATCACCCATGCGTCGGCCTCGACGCCCCGCGCCATCTCGACGCTCCGGCGGGCGTTTACCGCAACCGGCCCGCCACGGGCGTCGCCCGCGTCGTTTGCTACAGCCCGCGCCACAACCTGACACTCGCGGAACTCGAAACCGCAGAGATAGTCAACCTGATGCGCGTCTGGCAGGAGCAATACGTCGAACTCGGGTCCCGCGAAGAGATCAATCACGTCCTGATCTTCGAGAACAAAGGCGAGGTCGTCGGCGTCTCCAACCCTCATCCCCATTGCCAGATCTACGCCACCAACTTCGTCTTCAAGACCATCGAAACAGAGGCGCGAGTCTCCGAGCGGCATCTGGCCGAGACCGGGCGCGTACTTTTCCAGGACATCCTCAAAGCCGAGCGCGAAGACGGGCGGAGGATTATTTTCGAAAATGAATCGGCGATAGTTTTCCTGCCGTATTTCGCGCGCTATGCTTACGAGGCTTTCGTCGCGCCGAAAGCCTGGCGCCCGAGCATCGCGGCGCTCAGCGGGGCCGAATTGCGCGACTTCGCCGAGGCGCTCAAACGTCTTCTGGTGAAATTCGACAACCTGTGGCGCGCGCCGTTCCCTTACGTGATGCCGCTGCACCAGGCGCCGACCGACGGGGGCGACCATCGCGGATTCCATTTCCACATCGAGTTTCATCCGCCGCTGCGGCGTCCGAACCTGCTGAAGTACCTGGCGGGCCCGGAGATTGGCGGCGGCAATTTCTTGAGCGACACGTCTCCTGAAGAGAAAGCCGCCGAGCTGCGCGCGCAACCGGAGGTTCATTACAAACAGACGCGCTGAGGCATATCAACTGGAGAAAATCTATGCGCAATTTATTTGGACGCGCCGTAAAAGCCTTACAGTACGGGGAGCGTGCTTACGCTTACCGTACTGTAACGAAGGCGCTTTTTAGCATTTTTGCCTTTTTTGCCTTTTTTGCTTTTTTTGCTTCTCTGGGCAATTCGCCGAAAGACGTCGCTCGAGGCCAGGAGCCGCAGGCTCGCATCAAGATCGACATCGATCGCGCCATCGGCGAAGTACATCCGCATTTGTTCGGCAATTTCGCCGAGCACCTGGGCCGCATGATCTACGGCGGCATATACGAAGAAGGCAGCCCGCTCTCGGACAAAGAGAGCGTTCGGCTGGACGTGTTGGAGGCGGTCAAGGGACTGAATGTCTCGATACTGCGCTACCCGGGCGGGAATTTCGTCTCGGGCTACGACTGGAAGGATGGCATAGGGCCGAAGGATCAGCGCCCGGCGCGGCCCGAACTGGCATGGGGCGGCGTCGAGACCAACCGCTTCGGCACGGACGAATTCCTCCGCTACTGCGAGCGGGTCGGCGCGGAACCTTACATCTGCATCAACGCCGGGTTGGGGACGATTGACGACGCGCGCCACTGGGTCGAGTACTGCAATGGATCATATCAAACATACTGGGCCGATCAGCGGCGCAAGAACGGGCGCGATCAGCCATACAAAGTGAAATATTGGGCGCTCGGCAACGAGATCGACGGGTGGTGGCAGCTCGGCCAGAAAAGCGCTGAGGAATACTCGAAGTTCGCGCTCGAAGCGGCCAAAGCGATGCGGGCCGTAGACCGCGACATCAAGCTCGTCGCCTGCGGTTCGAGCAACTACGGCGCCGACTGGATAGCCTGGAATCGCACGGTCCTCAATACGCTGCGCAATCAGGTCGATTACATCGCCATCCACACCTACATCAACAACCGCGACAATAATCTGGAAAGGTTCCTGGGCTGGTCGCAGACGATCGACCATTACATTGACGTCACGGCGGGGCTGATCAAACAGGCGCAATCGGGGCAGCAAAACCCGCGCCCGATATACATCGCCTATGACGAGTGGAACGTCTGGTACCGCGCTCAGGGGCCGGAAAAGCTGGAAGAGGTCTACAACTTCGAGGACGCGCTGGCGATGGGCATGTTCTTCAACTCGTTCTTCCGCCGCGCCGACGTCGTGAAGATGGCCAACCTGGCCCAGATGGTCAACGTCATCGCGCCGATAATGACCAACAAGCAAGGGCTCTTCCTGCAACCGATCTATTTCCCGATCGTCGAATATGGCAAGCAGCGCGGGAACACTTCATTGGAGGCGTGGGTATCGGCGCCGACCTACCGCGTCGGCAATCGCCCGCCGCTCAAATATCTCGACGTCTCCGCCACTTATAACCCGCGTGAGCGGGCGGTGTACTTAAACGTGCTAAACCGCAGCAAGGACAAAGACCTGGCCACGCGGATCGATAATCAGGAGGGCCGCATCGAGAGCGAGGTCGGCGTTTGGGAAATGAACCATGCCGACCTGAAGGCCACTCACACGTTCGGCGACGACAAAAAAGTGCGCCCGGCGACGCGCGCAGCCTCGGTTTCAGTCGTGAACAACGGGTTCAATTACACCTTTCCGGCCCACTCGCTGACCATTTTGCGTTTGCGGTTGAAGTGAAAACATCGGGAGTGGGGAGTGGAGAATCGGGAATGGGGACAAGGAAGTTATTTCCCATTCCCCACTCCCTACTCCCCGCTGCCCACTCCCGATTTTCTTATGAGGAGCGAATATGAAACACCAACATTTCTCCCGGCGGATGTTCTGGCTCTTGCTTCTGCTGCCCGCGTTCGCCAATGCGCAGGGAACGCCTGCTGAATACGAGCGCGCCGCAGGTTTGCGCGAAAAATATCAGGGCCTGGTCGTCAATGCGCCTGATCGCGCCAACTGGATCGAGAAGTCCAGCCGATTCTGGTATCGCAAGGCGGTCAAGGGCGGTTACGAGTTCGTAATGGCTGACGCAGAGACTCGAGCCAAAAAACCGGCGTTCGATCATGAAAAACTCGCCGCCGCGCTCTCTGAATCTCTCCCATCGGGCGACGAGGCGATCACCGCGTTGAGGCTGCCTTTCAACGAAATCACTTTCGTCGACGGCGAACGGGCGATCGAGGTCAATGCCAGAGGGTCGCGCTGGCGATGCGATCTGGCGGCCTACAAATGCAAGAAGTCCGACGCGCCGGCGTTCGGACGCTTCGGCGGGCGCGCAGGCGGCGCGCCAGGAACGCTCAACGGCATTCCGGGGCCGCGCTACAACTTTCCGCAATCTGCCGACGCGAGGGTTTCGCCCGACGGCAAGTGGGAGGCCTGGGTAAACAATTTCAACGTATGGGTGCGGGCCAAAGGCAAGCGGGACGGCGTCGCGCTGAGTCACGACGGCTCGGAGGGAAACTATTACGCGATGGCTTCGCTCGGCTGGTCGCCCGATTCGAAGATGATCGCGGCCTACCGCGTGCGGCCCGGCTATCAGCGCAAAGTCGAATACGTCGAGTCTTCGCCAGGCGACCAGCTTCAGCCGAAATATCACACCATCGATTACGCAAAGCCCGGCGACGCGCTCGATCAGCCGCAGCCTGTGTTATTCAACACCGAGACCAGGAAGCAGATCATCATTGATAACACGCTCTTTCCGAATCCTTACAACCTGACGCGCCTGGAATGGCGCAAAGACAGCCGCGCGTTCACGTTTGAATACAACCAGCGCGGGCATCAGGTCTATCGAGTAATCGAAGTCGAAGCCGCCACTGGCAATCCTCGCGCCGTCATCGGCGAAGAGCCGAAGACCTTCTTCTGTTATTCTGGAAAGAAGTACCGCTACGATCTGGCCGACGGCCGTGAGATCGTCTGGACATCGGAGCGCGACGGTTGGAACCATCTTTATCTCTATGACGGCGTGACGGGCAAAGTGAAGAATCAGATCACGAAAGGCGAATGGGTAGTGCGCGGCGTCGAGAAAGTGGATGAGGAGAAGCGCCAGATCTGGTTCCAGGCCAGCGGCATGTATCCGGGCAAAGACCCGTACTTCGTTCATTACTACCGGATCAATTTCGACGGCAGCGGACTCACGGCGTTGACCGAAGCCGACGCCAATCATCAGGTGAGTTTCTCGCCGGACATGAAATATTACGTGGACACGTGGTCTCGCGTCGACCAGGCCTCGATCTCCGAATTGCGCAGCGCGGCTGATCGGAGACTGATAGCGGAGCTGGAGCGCGGCGATATTCAGGGGTTGGTCCAAGCGGGCTGGCGCGCGCCTGAGGTCTTCACATCGCGCGCGCGCGACGGCAAGACCGACGTCTGGGGCGTCATATTCAGGCCGTCGAATTTCGACCCGTTGAAGAAGTATCCAGTGATCGAATACATCTACGCCGGGCCGCAAGGGTCGTTCGTTCCGAAGTCGTTCAGCGCCTTCAATCCAATGCAGTCGCTGGCCGAACTCGGTTTCATCGTCGCGCAGGTTGACGGGATGGGCACGTCGAACCGTTCAAAAGCCTTTCACGACGTGGCCTGGAAGAACCTGGGCGACGCCGGTTTCCCTGACCGCATTCTGTGGCACAAGGCCGTGGCCGCGAAGTATCCCTACTACGACATCAGCCGCGTCGGCATTTACGGCAATTCGGCCGGCGGGCAAAACTCTCTCGGAGGAATGCTTTTTCACCCGGAGTTCTACAAGTTGTGCGTATCGTCCTGCGGCTGCCACGACAACCGGATGGATAAGATCTGGTGGAATGAACAGTGGATGGGATGGCCGCTCGGCCACGAATACGCCGCTTCTTCCAACGTTGACAACGCGAGCCGGCTTCAAGGCAAGCTGCTGCTCGTCGTCGGCGAACTGGACACCAACGTCGACCCGGCCTCGACGATACAGGTGGTCAACGCGCTGATCAAAGCCAACAAGATGTTCGACCTGCTCGTCATCCCAGGCGGAGGACACGGGCCAGGCGGAGCTTACGGCGAGAGGAAACGAAACGACTTCTTCGTCCATCACCTGCTCGGCGTCGAGCCGCCGGATTGGAACAAGGTGGAGAAGAGTAAACCTGTGACGGCTGAAGGCAATTGAGCAGTCCTTTCTCCGTTGCGGAAAAGTCGAATATAGTCAACTACCTGAAATGGCGACAGCCTTTGGAGCGCGGTTGTTCGGGATACTGCTGGCAAACTCTCTGATCCCCTAGCGCCAGAGGCGCGGAATGTTTATAGAACGCATTGCGCAATAGTTTCCCAAGCTCCGTAGGAGCGACATCAGTCATATGTCGCTCCTACGGAGCTTGGTAGAATTGCCTGCCGAGGCTATAAACATCGCGCTCCTACGGAGCTAAGGGCTAAGAGGCTCGCTTCCTGAGTTTGCCAGCAGTATCCCGAACAACCGCACTCCAAAGACGCCGCCGACCTGATTTATGCACAGGCTTCAGTTTGCATCTTTAGGCATGATGTAACTGCGGCGCGTGATCAGCGCCGTCTGGCCCTCGCGCTTCTCGACTTCGGGAGACAGCTGCACCTGGATTTTTCGCCGCTTGCCGTCGCGCGCTGAATTGGTCGGCTGGTAGGCGAGTGAATAACTCTCCGCGATATTGCTGACCATCCGGGTGAGCGTATCGTCCATCTTCTCCGGCTCGGCGCCGATCAATTCGCCGCCCGTCTCTTGGACGAACATCTTCAGGCTGCCTGACCGCAGGCCGATGTGGCGGAATATGCTGGTCGTTTTGCCGCGTATCCCCTGTTCGATGCGCCCTCCAAGAGTCTTGACCAGGACGCCCGAAATGATCGCGCCCGATTCCAGCACTGCTTCGAGCGCCTTCTTCTCCGATATCCTCGAAAAATCTATGCTCGCCTCCAGACTGGTCATGACGATGATCGCGCGGCGGCCCTCCGGATTTGCGGCCTTGCTCATGTAGTTCGCGGCCTCGTATATGCCGGCGTTGAAGTAATGCTGTTCGCTGTGGTGCTGCCGTTCGACAGCCATGATCTTGTCGGCGATCAACTGGGAGTCGCGCGTGAACGGCTGTGCGAGCGCGACCTTGTTTGAAAAGGTCATAATCGCGATTTCGTCCTCCGGCTTCAGGTCTCCGAACGCCTTGATCGTCGCCGCGCGAATCCGGTCGTTGAAGGCGTTGATGCAGCCGGCGCGGTCCACGAGCAGGATGATCGAGAGCGGAAGCCTCTCCTGGCTGAAGTAAGAGACCGTTTGCCGGACGCCGTCCTCGAAAATGGTGAAATCGTCTTTGATCAGACTGGTGACGATGCGCCCGGTCTTCTTCTGCCTGGCAAGAACCCCTACGTTCACCAGGTCGGTTCGCGTTTTAAGTACTTGATCGTCCGGGGAGTCTTTCTGCCGCGCTACGGCCTGGGAGGTCTGCGCGACAGCGGGGGAGCAAACGATTATTAGGAGAGGAATGATTAAAGCGGGGAGTGAGAGTCCAGTTCGATGCATAATTCTCCCTTCGATACTGGTTGAGAGGCGCTTCGGCCTCGCCGCTTTTTACGCAAGGGGTATGAACTCGGTCATTTATAACCAATCGCCGCCGCATTGCAAGTGGCCGGAGCAACCGCGGATTTTCGCCGATGCGACGGGGCAGCGCGGATTGTCAGGCGCCAATCCGTCGCATCCGTGTAAATCAATGATCGCTGTTGTATGATCCTGGAAAATGGCTATGACAATGGAACAATCGAGAATCGAGCGAGCGATAGGGCGCTTCAACTCGATACCGTATTTAAATTACGGCGCCTATCCGACGCCGATCGAAGAAGCGTCGAGATTCCGTGAGGCCCTGGGGGCCGCCGCCCCGCGCGTCTTCATCAAACGCGACGATTACGCCGGCCCCGGATTCGGCGGCAACAAGGTCCGGAAACTGGAATACGTGTTGGCGAAGGCCGTGGCCGACGGCGTCGAAGTGGCGGTTACCAGCGGCGGCCTGAAATCGAACCACGCGCGCGTGACGGCGGCGATGTGCGCGCGGATCGGATTACGATGCGTTCTGGTTCTGAATTCGGCGGCCGTGACGTATGAGGGGTTGAAACCGGCCAGCCTCGCAGTCGATGAATTGTTAGGCGCCGAGGTCGTCCGCGTCGGGAGTCGCGAGGAGCGCGCGACGACGGTCGAATCCGTCACCGAGAGTCTGCGGGGCGAAGGGAAGAAGGTTGCGGTGATCCCAATCGGCGCTTCGATCCCGCTCGGCGCGCTCGGCTTCGTTCGCGCAGTCGAGGAGACGAAATCGCGACTCGAAGCAATCGACACGCGCATCGATTACGTCTTTCATTCAAGCTCTTCAGGCGGAACGCAGGCAGGGATTGTCGCCGGCTGCCAGCTTTTCGATTGGCGGGGATTGAAGGTCGTCGGCGTCAGCCCGGACGACCCGGCGGCCTCGATCTCCGCTGAGGTCGGCAAGATCATCCGCGGCGTCGGCGAGGCGCTCGGCGCGCAATTGAGCGAAGACGTGACTGTGTTGGACGATTATGTCGGCGCCGGTTACGGCGTCCCCTCTGCGCAAGGCGACGAAGCGATCGAGTTGCTGGCGCGGACCGAGGGCGTGATCCTCGACCCGGTCTACACCGCCAAGGCGATGGCCGCGCTGATCGATTGGGTTCGCAAAGGCAAGCTGACCGAAAACGACAACGTGATGTTCTGGCACACCGGCGGTCAACTGGCCCTGTTTTATGTCCCGGAGTAGAAAGAAACAAAAGTCCCATTACTCCTATAAGCGCTTTGCTAACTAAGTTATTTTGTAAGGCATCGACAGGATCAGTACCGCGAGCGGTAGCGAGCGGCCGTCGGCCAAAGCCATGCTCGCTACCGCTCGCGGTACTGACTCGTCGTCTCAAAAGTGTTTGATAACATAGTTAGCAGTGTAATAAGTCCTATAAGTCTTATTTTTGGGAAAAAGAAATGAGCCGATTTGAGATCGGACAGGAACTGCCCTGTTACGAAGTGATCGCTAAAAATTACGGCGCCGATCACGCGAATAAAATTCACAGCGACGAGGGCGCGACCAGATACGGTTTCGCGGGCGCGCTCGTGCCCGGCGTGGGGCTTTACGCTTATCTGGCCCGCCCTGCCGTTGACGCTCTGGGTCGCGAATGGCTGGAACGCGGCGCGATGTCGGCGAAGTTCATAAAGCCGGTTTACGACGGCGAAAAAGTTCAGGCGCGAGCGACAACAGCGAATAATGATCCGGTTGAGCTGAAGCTAGAGTTGTTCAATCCGGCAGGCAATCTGTGCGCAATCGGTTCCGCCGGTCTACCAGACTCATCGACCGCGCCCGATCCGAACGAGTATCCTGCTAGCGCGCATGCTCAGTTGCGGCACGCGTCGATCGCAAGCTTTACAATCGGCGGCGCGCTCGGGTCGTTCGAATTCGACCTGGACTTGAAGGGCGTAATGCCGAAGTTTCTCGACAATGTCGCCGAGACGGCGCCGATCTACGATTCCGTCTGCCATCCGGCTTTCTGGATCGCGCAGGCAAACGAAATTCTGATGCGCAACATCGCGCTCGGCCCGTGGATTCATACCTCGAGCGACACGCGACATTACGCAATTGCGCGAGACGGGGAGCGGCTGTCGCTGCGCGGGCGAGTGATAGATCTTTATGAACGCCACGGCCATGAACTGATCGTGGTAGACCTGGGAATGTTCGGCGAACACGACCGCCCTGTCGCTCGCATCAAACATACGGCGATCATCAAACTGCGGGAAGCCGGGGAGTAGGGAGTGGGCAGTGGGCAGTGGGGAGTTTCCTTTGCCATTCCCCACTCCCCACTCCCCACTCCTTACTCCCTACTCCCCAATCACCAATGGCGAGAAAGTTCATTATCAAATCCGACACGCCTCGCGCTTCGCTCATCAACTACCGCGAAGCCTTGAACGAAGAGCAGCGGGCGGTGGCCGGCGCGGGCGCGGGACCGATTCTTGTGATCGCCGGGGCCGGGTCTGGAAAGACGCGCACGGTCACTTATCGCGTCGCGCGGTTGATCGAGGCCGGGGTCGCGCCCGGGCGGATCATGCTGGTCACGTTCACCAACCGCGCCGCGCGCGAAATGCTCGGACGCGTCGAATCACTGCTCGGTCAGGACGTGCGCCGCGTTTGGGGCGGGACGTTTCATTCGATCGCCAACCGAGTCCTGCGCCGCCACGCCGTCAGCCTGGGCTACGAAAACAACTATTCGATCCTCGATTCCGAAGACGCCAAAGACCTGATCGACGTCTGCGTTGACGAGGCCGCGATCGACACCCGCGCGCGGCGTTTCCCGAAAGGCGAAGTCCTGGCCGACATGTTCAGCTTCGCCACGAACACCGACACGCCGCTCGAACAGATCATTGCGGCGAAATACCCTCACTTCGAGCCGCTCACGCAGCAGATCAACCGCGTCGACCGGCTTTATCAATCGCGCAAGCTGGAACGCAACGCGATGGATTACGACGACCTGCTGGTCAACTGGAAGCGGCTGATGGTCGAAAAACCCGACGTCGCCGCGATCTATCAGGACCAGTTCCAGAGCGTCCTCGTTGACGAGTATCAGGACACGAATACGCTGCAGGCCGAGATCGTCGACCTCGTGGCCGAAAAGCATCGTAATTTGATGGTCGTCGGCGACGATGCGCAAAGCATATTCGGGTGGAGAGGGGCGAACTTTGCGAATATCTATCAGTTCAAAGAGCGCTACCCGGACGCGCAGGTCTTCAGGCTCGAAACCAACTATCGTTCGACGCCCGAGATATTGATGCTCGCCAACGCTTCGGTCGCGAACAACCGCAAACAATTCCCGAAGAATCTTCAGCCGGTGAGGTCGAGCCGTGATTTTCAACCGGCGCTGATCCCGGCGCGCGACGCCGAACAGCAGGCCGCGTTCGTGGCCGCGCGCGTGTTGGAATTGCGCGACCAGAACACGCCGCTCGACGAGATCGCGGCGCTCTACCGTTCGCATTTTCATGCTCTCGAATTGCAGTTGGAGCTGACGCGGCGCGGCATCCCTTACGAAGTGCGCTCCGGCGTGCGGTTTTTCGAGCAGGCGCACATCAAAGACGTGACGGCATATCTGCGGTTGATCGTCAATCCGCGAGACGAGACGGCGTGGAAGCGGGTCTTGAAGCTGATTCCGAAGATCGGCAATGCGACCGCGTCCCGCGTGTGGGAAAGGCTGGCCTGCGCGCCGGAGCCGCTGGCGCTCGTCCGCGCCGGCGAATTCGCCGGTGACCTGCCGAAAGGCGCGGTTGCAGGCTGGCGCGAATTCGCCGAACTGATCAACAATTTGACCACGCCCGAAACGATCCATAATTCCGCGAAACAGATCGAGATGGTTCTGGAGCGCGGTTACATCGAATACCTGCAAGCCAACTACGAGAACGCTGAAGCTCGCGAAGAAGATTTGCGCCAGTTGGCCAAATTCGCCGAACGGTTTGAAACGACTGACTCATTCTTGAGCGAGCTCGCCTTAATCAATACCGAGAGGTTCGCGCCCCCCAGGGCGCCGACCGGCGAGGACGTAGTGATGGGCGGCGACGGAGATGAACGCCTGACGCTTTCGTCAATCCATCAGGCGAAGGGCCTGGAATGGCGGGTGGTCTTTCTGATCTGGGCCGCCGACGGGCGCTTCCCTTCAGCGCGAAGCCTGCGCGACGCCGAAGGCGAGGAGGAAGAGCGGCGGCTGTTTTACGTCGCGTTGACGCGAGCGAAAGATGAGTTGTACGTCTGTTATCCGCTCATAGAAAACGACCGCGCGCGGCAAACGGTATTGCAGCGCCCGTCACGCTTCATCACCGAAATCCCGCGGGCGCTTTTCGAGATCTGGAGCGTGGACGAGGAAGGGCCGTCATTCGAGCTCGATGAAGCGGACGAACCGAAGTTGATCAATTGAACATAAAAATAATGAAAATCGCCCCTGGGTACGCGCCGCTTCCGGCGCGCAGGCTGGGCGGGGAGACCTGCTGGAGTCCGTCAACGCGCTTGGGGCCGGATGCGCC
>DATEMG010000576.1:0-9975 GCA_035275805.1 Blastocatellia bacterium | reverse complement strand
CGGGCTTCACGCTCCAGACGCGCTCGCTACCGCTCGCGGTACTGATTCGTGCTGTCATCTGAGAATGCCGTAAATTGATTTGCAATCCGCTCTAGTTTTGTGGATGAAAATCGTCGGCGCCGCGCTCCAGACGTCGCAACTCATCGCGGATCACCGCCAGGCTCATCCCGCTCCGGCTGAGCGCCAGAAACCCGATGAGCAGCATCGGCAGTGAGAGCAGCGTGAAGGCGACCAGCGAAAAGCCGGTGGCCGACGTCTTATCCACCCCGAACAGCGTCAATCCGAGGATGGTGAAGAATTGATACGAACCGACGTTGGCCGGGGTGTTCGGAAGGGCCGTGCCGAGGCCCACGATCACAAAGACCGCCACGCCGACCCAGAAGGAGAGGCGCAACCCATAGCCAAGCATGATCAACCACAGAGTGATCGCTTGCAGCGCGAGAAAGGGCAGCGATAGAGCGAACGCCAGGTAAAACTCTTTTGTGCGGCTCGCCTCGCGCAATCCTTCGCTCAATCGCTTGAACAACCCGGCGATCGCTCGCAGCAGTTTCCATCTCGGCAGGCCGCGATCCCCCGGTGTTCGCTGCGGCCGTGGGCGTGGCCGGCGAAGGACGAGGTAGATGAACAACGCGACGATCAGCGCGATGACGGCGCCGAACGTCTCCCCGGCTTCGATCAAATCTTCCGGCAACGGCGCGAAGATCGCCGCCAGGCCGACGCCCATCGCCATCCATACGCCGTCGAACAACCGCTCCAGGATGATCGAAGGAAGGATCGTTACAAAGCTCGCCCTCATCCACCGCGAGGCGATGTAGCTGCGCACAAACTCGCCGGGGCGCATCGGCAGGACCTCGTTTGTGAACAGTCCGGCGTAGATGGCCTGCGTCGCGCGCAACAGGCCGATCTTTCCGACGGGCTCCAGAAGCAATCGCCAGCGCACGGCTTGAACCACATAACTCAACACGTCGGAGACCAGCGCCAGCGCGACCCATCGCCAATCGATGCCGGCCAACTCGCCGGCCAGCTTCGACGGGTGAATGTCGCGCAGCGCCCAGAACAATGCGGCGGCGGCCAGCAGCCAGCCGACGGCGTACCGCCAATTGCGGAATGTAGACTTTCCGGAGTTTTGCGCGGAAGAGCCGGTCATTTCAGTTTCGACACCTTGCCGAGCGCGACGCCGAGTCTCGGCAGGTCGAGCGCGTGGCGGTAGATTACATATCGAGGTTCCCAGCGGCTGGCGAATTTTGCCTTGTACGACTTGAGGCCGCCGAAGCTGAAGAGGAACGTCAGCCGCTGGAAGAACTGATGTACGGCCCTTTCCGTAGCCGAGGCCTCCTCGCGCTCCTGGAATCCGGACATGGGGGCCAGGCCGAAATTGAAGCGGGCGTAGCCATCGTCCCGGTCGCGCAGCAGCAGCTTGACGAACAGGAAATCCATGACGCCGTTCGGCGCGTCGGGGCGATGCCGCATCAGGTCAATCGTCGCCTCGCCGGAATGATATGAGGGGACGATGTTGACGAAGGCCAGCGCGCGGCCCCCGGCGTCTTCCGCCGTCGCTACCGGCGTCGAACGCAGATAAGCCGGATCGAACCGTCCCAACGAAAACTCGCGCTCGTGTCGGCCAGGCAGCCGCAGCCATTCGTCAGAGATTTCGCGCAACTGCTTCAGCAAGGCGTCGGGAATCGGGGCTGCGTAATATTTCATCCGAACGCCCTCCTTCTCCAACTGATTGACCCTGGAGCGAAGCCTCTTCCTCGCGCGGCCGTCGAGCGTGAAGCCCGTCAAATCCGCGATTGCGTCGTCGCCGATCTTCAACCTCTTGAAACCGAGGCTTCGATAGACGGGCAGGAAGTCGGGCAGCGTCTGGTAGAACGCGACGCCCCACCCCTGGTCTTCGCAGAACCGCCTGAAGGCGCCGATCGTCTCGGCGATCTCTTCCGGCGGGCCGACGGGGTCGGCCAGCGCGACGGCGAAATTCGCGCCGACGCTGTAGGCGATGAAGCAACGCCTCGACGGGCTGAAGAAATAAGATTTGTTGGGCCAGAGTTTGAAATAATCGAGCGACGAGCGCCCATGCCGTTCGACGATCTCTTTCGCCATGGCGCGTTCGCGCGGCAGCGTGCGGTAGCGGTAGATGACCGGTCGAAAGAACGCGAAACCGGCGTAGGCGATCACCACGGCCGAAAGCGCGTAAAGCGAATCGAGGAACCACGCCGCGTAGGGCGTGCGCGGCATGAGGCGCGGATCGCCGGCCCACGTCAGATAGAGCAGAGTCCTATGAATCGAGTCCTTCAGGGTGAAATTGATTCCGAACTCGCGCTCGTCGAGCAGCCAGAAGCCCGCCACGCCGTAGCAGAGCGCGACCGAGGCGGCGACCGCGAGGCGGATCGCCGCCCATCGCCAATCGGGCGGGGCGCTCCTGACCGTGAAGTCGCGGCGCGCCATCCACAACAGGCCGACCACGACGAGCGAAAGCAGCGATTGCTCATAATCGCGCCCTCTCAGCATGTGCGCGATGACGGAGAGCGCCGAGAGCGCCAACACGAGATGATAGGCGCGCCGCTTGCGCTTATAGACATTGATCGCCGAGATGACGAGCGCGAATCCGATGAGAAGCGTGAACGAGCGCGGGAAGCGCATGAACTCCAGCGGCAAAACTTCATGCAACAACCGCCGCGCGGGCGTCGCCGGGTTCATCGCCCAATAGATGTTCGCCACGCCGCTCGCCAGCGTGATGACCGCAACGACCCGTATGAGCGATGATCTCTCCGCCATAGTCGTACAACCTAATCTCCGAGCGCGGGCTGGTCGGTACGGTAAGGCGCCCTCTTGAGATTTGTCTGTAACTCGCGTTACAAGGTTTACAGGCGTATAAAAAGCATGTGTATGGAGAAAGCTTGGGCAAAAAGCTTGTGGCCGAAAGCGGGGGGGTACGTTTTTGCGGCTTGTGGCGTCGTCGCCGTGACCGCCGCGCTGGCCCCGTTTCACGAACGTTTGAGTTCGACGACGGTGGCGCTGGCGTTTTTGCTGGTCGTGCTGTTCGCGGCTACGGGTTGGGGCATCCGACCGGCGCTGGTCGCGGCGCTGCTGGGCGTTGCATGTTTCAACTTCTTCTTTATCCAGCCGGTTCATACTTTTATCATCGCCGATCCGCAGAACTGGGTCGCGCTGGCGGCGTTTCTGATCACCGCGCTGACCGCAGGCGCGTTGTCGTCGCGGGCCAAACGGCGCGCCGAAGAGGCCGAAGCTGGCAGGCGCGAGATCGAACGCTTGTACGATGAATACAGGGCCGCCGCCGAACGCGCGCGACAGGCGGAAGTCTTCGAGCAGAGCGAACGGTTGAAGTCGGCTTTACTCGACGCCGTCACGCACGATCTGCGCACGCCGCTCACTTCGGTCAAGGCCGCGGTGACGACCCTGTTGGGCGAGGCCGAAGTCACGCTTGACGACGAAGCGCGCCGCGAATTTCTTGAAGTTATCAACGAGGAGGCCGACCGGCTTAATCACTTCGTCGAAAATATGGTCGAACTGGCCCGCATCGAGGCCGGGGCGATCAATCTGCGCCGCCGCTGGAGTTCGCTCGAGGAGATAGTGGCGATGGCGCGCGCGCGGGCCGAGTCGCTCACGCGCGGTCATCGGATAGAAGTCGAGCTTGAAAGCGAACTGCCCGCCGCCAGGGTTGACGCCACTCTGATCGCCGAAGTTTTGTATTCGCTGATCGACAACGCCGCGAAATATTCTCCCGCAGGTTCACGTATTAAAATCTCCGCGCGCCGCGCAGAGGACGAGATGATAATGATTGCGGTGGAAGACGAAGGGCGCGGCATACCGGCGGAATTGCGCGAGCGCGTCTTCGACAAATTCTTCCGCGCAACCGCCGAGGGCGCGGCCAGCCTGGGAAGGCCGAAGGGGTTGGGAATGGGGCTGGCCATCGCGCGCGGCATCGTCGAGGCGCACGGCGGGCGCATCTGGGTGGAGAGCGGGGCAGCCCGGCTCGGCGCGCGCGTCGCTTTCATCATGCCGGTCGGAGACGAAGAGATTGATGAAGGATTGAAAAATGATGAATCAATCGCAGCGAATTTTAGTCGTCGATGACGAAGCCCAGATCGCGCGCGTCTTGCGCCGCAGCCTCGCCGCGCGCGGTTACGAAGTGCAGGTCGCAGGCTGTGGCGAAGAGGCGCTCGAAATTTTCAACGCCTGGGGGCCCGACCTGGTCATCACCGACCTTTCGATGCCGAACATGGGCGGGTTGGAATTGTGCCGTCGCATCCGCGCCACTTCGCAAGCGCCGATCATAGTGCTTTCGGTCAAAGGCGAAGAGCGGGCTAAGGTCGAGGCGCTCGACGCAGGCGCCGACGACTACGTCACCAAGCCATTCGGCATAGACGAACTGCTGGCGCGTGTTCGAGCCACGCTGCGGCGCGCGCCCGCGACGGCCGACCAGCAGGTCAAAGTCATGCAGGTCGGCGATTTCCAGGCCGACCTGGAATCACACAGCGTCAAGGCGCGCGGCGCCGAAGTGCATTTGACGCCCAAAGAGTATGAACTGCTCGTTTATCTCATCCGACACCCGAACAAAGTGCTCACGCACCGCGCGCTGCTGGGCGCGGTCTGGGGCGGCGACTATGTCGAACAGACCGAATATCTGCGCGTCTTCATCGGCCAGCTTCGCAAGAAGATCGAAGCCGACCCGGCCAAACCGCGCTACATCCTGACCGAGCCGTGGATCGGTTACCGCTTCAATCCGGGTGGGTAAATTCCGAATAAAATCGCACGAATTTCCTCCTCTCCTTATTTACTTTGACAGAAGACGCAATCACAGAAGCGGATTTCGCGACCGCCCGAGGTCGGCCCCGCCTGCATAACAGTTGCGTAAAAGACCGACGAATAAACCCTAAAGATGGCGCGCGCAGACAAAGTTCGGCGCGCTTATGAACTTTTTATGCGCCGCTTACGCCGTCTTTACGCCAACGGGATTAGTATTCCGGCATTGATAATTTGTTCAACAAGGAGTCGAACTTTTATGAAATGGTCAGAGATTAAGGAAGCGGTCGAGCGATCCGGCGTCGGCGAAGACGACGAAATTCTGGAGATCCATTGTGAATTGCGCGAAGGGGACAAGACACTGCATCCGACCAGACTGGGGGATTTCATCATGCTCAGTGAGCATTTGTCGGAAGAAACGCAGAGAAGAGATCTCGCCGGTTGCGCTATATAAGAATTCCAGCCGGAACGACGATTTCAAAGACGTTTAAACGTCTAACTTCCCCGCCTGACTAATAACTTTGTAAACAAAGTTATTTGGCGCTTGTTTAAATCAGACCACGTGAGATCGGTACTGTACCAGCGTCACGAGCAGTCAAACCGCTTGCCGGCGCGCGATGCTATGCTGCTAGCATGAACAAACGACTATACCTCAGGCTGGCGACGCAATCTCTCCTGTTCCTATTGGTCACAGGAGCGTTGCTCTTTCTCCCCGCAGGGACATTTGATTATTGGGAAGCGTGGGTATTTATCGCCGTCTTTATAGCATGCAACATCCCGCTCACTATATGGGTCGCGATTAACGACCCCCAACTCCTCGAGCGGCGCATGAGAGCGGGCCCCACAGCGGAAAAAGAGAAGTCGCAAAAGATCATTGTGACGATCGCGTTCCTGGCATTCGCCGGGGAAGCTTTTATTCCAGCGCTCGATCGTCGATTCGGGTGGTCTGACGTCCCTACTGTTGTCGTAATTCTCGGAAATGCGCTTATCGCAATTTCATATGTCGGCTTTTACTTCGTGTTCAGGGAAAACACCTACGGCGCCGCTACAATCCGAGTGGAAGAGAATCAAAGAGTCATCTCGACGGGGCCGTACGCCGTAGTCCGCCATCCTATGTATGCCGCGGCGCTCGTTTTGATGCTCGGGGTTCCGCTCGCGCTCGGCTCGTGGTGGGGACTCCTCGCGTTCGCGCTCGGAGTCCCGGCGCTGGTGTGGCGGATTTTTGATGAGGAGAGACTTCTGAAGAGGGATTTACCGGGGTACGCGGAATATGCGCAAAAGGCGCACTTTCGTCTTATACCAGGCCTCTTTTAACTCGCTGGTATAACGAGTCAGTACCGCGAGCGGTACTGACCTGGCGGCGCAGTCTCGATAAATGATGAACGAAACGCCTCGACGACCATCACCTGAATCACTCCTCGCCAAACTCAAGGAGGGCGAGCGGGCGAATCTGCGCGTTTACATCGGCGCTGCGGCGGGCGTAGGTAAGACGTATCAGATGCTCGAAGACGCCCATCTCCTCAAGAAACAGGGCGTGGACATAGTCGTGGCGTTCGTGGAGCCGCATGGGCGCGCCGACACCGAAGCGATGATGGGCGACCTGGAACGCGTCCCGATGCGCGAGATCGAATACCGCGGCGTCACGATACGGGAGATGGACATTGACGCCGTCATCGCCCGCCGGCCCGAGATAGCCATCGTCGATGAGCTGGCGCATACGAACGTCCCCGGCTCGAAGCATCATAAGCGTTACGAGGACGCGCTCGAACTGCTCGACGCCGGCATTTCGGTCATCACGGCCGTCAACATTCAGCACATCGAGTCGCTCAATGACGTGGTGGCGCGCACCACCGGCGTCAAAGTGCGCGAAACGGTTCCTGACAGCTTCCTGCGCCGAGCCGACGAGGTGGTCAACGTCGACGTCTCCGTAGACACGCTTCGCGCGAGGTTGCGGCAGGGCAAAATCTACAGAGTCGAAAAGATCGAGCAGGCCCTCAACAATTTCTTCCGCAAAGGCAATCTGTCGGCGTTGCGCGAACTGGCGCTGCGCCAGGTGGCCGAAGACCAGGCAGAGAAAGCTCAGGATTACCGCGAGCGCGAGGGATTGGAACCCGCCTTCATTCCGGAGAAGGTGATGGTCTGTATCGCCTCGCGCGGTGGGGCCAAGAAGCTGCTGCGCATCGGATCGCGCATCGCCGGGCGGCTGGCTTCGGACTGGTTCGCCGTTTACGTCGAAACGCCGCGCGAAGAACCGGGCCGCATCGACCCGAAAGATTACGTCTCGCTCGCGGAGAGCCTGCGTTTAGCCGAGGAACTCGGGGCAAAGGTGGTCAAATTGAAAGGCGCCAACGTCGCCGACGCTTTGATCGATTTCGCCCGACGCGAGGGAGTCACACACGTCGTCTTCGGCCAGTCGGCGCGTTCGCGTTGGGACCTTTTGCTGCGCGGTTCGGTCATCCACCGCTTCCTGAATGAAGCGCGCGACGCGACGGTGCAGGTCGTGCCGATGGAAAGGCCTGACTCAGGCGGAAATGATGAATCAGAGAATTTGCGAGTGGCCCGAGATACTGAACGCTGATTGAGTATGATGGAGTTGGTTGCCATTTGAGAAATGCTTTACTCTAAGCCATATAAAATTGTCGGCAGATTTGGGCGCTCGTCTTTACGCAAAGTTATGAAGATCAAAACTGCATTCATCATTTTTGCAATCCTTGTTCAGCCATCAAACCTGCGGGCTAAATATTTTGGCGGCAAAGAGGTGGAGAAAATCAGCGGAACGAACTTAGCACAGAAAAATGAACCAGTTCGTGCGCCGTTTTTTCGGGGCGAAGGGTTGCCAACGCCGCCTCAACAAAATGCGCCGTGGCCGCATGGCGCCGATGCGCTCTCGATAGCGGCGGCCACGCTCTTCGAGCAGGGCTTGGCCGACCCACGCGGGTTGGAATATCGAGAAATTGAAATCGCCGTCGGAAGCCCCTGGAATGGTGGCGGTTATCCGCTCAAAACTCATGGCTGGATATTGCCCAATGACGGCAAAGACGGACGGTTTGCCGTCGCGTGGAATGGTCTGGTTTATCCGGTCATGAGTCTTGGTCATTCGGCTAATCTGCATAATGACTGGGAAGCTATAAGCAAGGGCAAAGATCGCAATTCGATGATTATCCGTAGGAGCGTTGCCGAAGAGTACGCCGTTCACTTTGGAGTACTCGAACCGCTCAAAGTTGTTTTATTACTACGCCTGGGTGAAACCGAATTGGCGCGACGGCTGTGGGAACTTGCGCCCCATGACGAAAAAGATCCTTATCTCGATCTGGCCAACGATTGGACGTGGAACGCTTTCGAGCGCGCCGCCACCGCCCATATGCGAGGCGACGACCGCTTGGCTTTGGCTGATGCGCGGATGTTAGCTAAAATTCAACCGCTCATCGAGGTCGAAGCAGAACAGCGCGGTTTTATACCCGACACCGATTACTCCAACTCACCCTCTTCTATGCAACTTTGGTCTCTTCTGGCCGATTGCGAGCGCCGCGTGGCGAACCAGAAGAATCCGTCGCTACCCAAAAATGACATCGCAGCGCTGATCGACGATTTGGAAAACGTAGACGCCCGGCAGTCGGGGCAGCCGGGAGGCGTTAACCTTGCTGAAGATCCCCGCGTCAAGGCTTTGGTGAAACGTGGCGCCGAAGCCGTCGAGCCGCTCTTGGATGCGATGGAAAACGACACGCGCTTGACGCGCTCCGTCTCCTTTGGGCGCAGTTTTTTCCGAAGCCGCCATTTGATTTCCGTCTCTGAGGCTGCTTACGCCGCTCTGGTGGATTTTCTGCGCGTCGATTTCAGAAATTACGGCGAAGACGGCAAGCCGCTTTCCAGGAAAGAGTTGGCGGCCCATATTCGCGCTTACTGGGCCAAAATGCGAGACCTCTCGCCCGCCGAACGCTTTTACGCGATGTTGAGGGACGACAAGGCGGGCAAAGATCAATGGCTCCAGGCCGGCGCCAACATCGTTCAGCCCACTGATGTGGAAAGTCACGGCGGCTGGACGACGATACCCAAGCGCAAACCGGGTCAAAAAGTCATCCTGCGCGGCGAAAGTTTGCGCGACGGACGCACGCCGTCGGTCTCCCAGCTTCTGGCGCAACGGTCAGACGACATCGCGGCAATTCGCACTAATTCAACAGCGGAGCATTTTTTGTACTTGGACGCCGGGCGAATGGCGCTGTATTTAGCCGACTGGGATAAAACGGCTGCCATTTCGACGCTCAAGAAGCGTTTGAGTCGCGCATGGAGTATCGGCGCGCAGCCGAATGACATATTGGCCTTCAATGGCAATCCGGTCGAACATTTCGGAACGATGATCGCCAAAATGACTCTCGCCCGCGCGCGCTGCGGCGATGAAACGGCCTATGACGAGTATGCGGCGTGGATTCAAAGAGTCGAACTCAAAGGAGTTTCTTTCGGCGGCAAAGAACTGCAAAGTCCTCTGATTGAAGGCGCCGCGCATCCCAGCATCGAACAGGCGATTGATTACCTGTTCAACGACCCCAAATCGCCGTGGTCAAATGCCCTGGCCGAGGGCAATGGTTTTTGGCTCCTGGATTTTTGGCAGACGCCTCTTTCCAACACGGCGGGGTTTCGCAAACAAGCGTTGCGCGCTCTGACGGACGAAAGTCTTGCAGGCGCCATCACTTTCCATCCGCGCAAGGACTGGAACAGTCACACCGAAGCCCAAATTGAACTTAAAGGTTTGGGCCTCGGTTTTCGCGGCTCCAACGACGACCCCGATACGCCGCCACCCGGCCAAAAAGTCTCCTTCCGCGTCTGCGACGCCTTCGCTTATTTTTATTCGCAATATCAGAACGGCCCGAAATTCCAGCTTTTCTGGCCCGAAGAAAAGCGCGACGCGGGTGTTCTGGCCTGCCGCAAATGGTTGGAAGAAAAATAAGCCGACTGTATAACCCATGTTGGTGTCCACAGAAGCCGCGGAAATCATCCACGCTTATTTTCCTCTCCTACATTTTCCTGTTCTAGAGCTGATTGCAGATCAATGTACGGCATACTGAGATGACAGTACGGATCAGTACCGCGAGCGGTAGATACCGTGTTGGTTGTCAATCGGCCGCCGCATAATTTGGATCGTACGGCCGTTGATTTTTCAACACCCCGTGAGCAATGCGGACAAGCTTGTGCATGGCCGCCGCGATGATTTGCATT
>DATEMG010000575.1:0-9426 GCA_035275805.1 Blastocatellia bacterium | reverse complement strand
AATGCAAATCATCGCGGCGGCCATGCACAAGCTTGTCCGCATTGCTCACGGGGTGTTGAAAAATCAACGGCCGTACGATCCAAATTATGCGGCGGCCGATTGACAACCAACACGGTATCTACCGCTCGCGGTACTGATTCGGCGTCCCAACGTTCGGTTTATCTGTCAATGTCGCGAGCAATAATCTAAACGGGCCAATTGAAAACCGGAAAGGATGGTAGAATTATGGTTGAGGGCGCCTACGAGGAATTGAAGCATAAGACCGTGGCTCAACTGCGCGAGATCGCCGCCGGCATCGAACACGACGCGGTTAAAGGGCACACGCAACTCAACCTCGCTCAAGGTTAAACTGCACAGGGCGTCCGTATAAACCAAATAGCAATGCGACTGAAACAACAATCTTTTCGGTGGCGCCGGGCGCTGGCAACCCTCTTCTTGCTTTTCCAGAAGGGGCTCAGGCCGTCGGACGCGACCGATACCATTGAGAAGTCAGACGACGAAGCGCCGGGCCAAGGCCGTATTCGTTGTCCGATGTGCCGGTGGCAGCCGGACGCGGGGAGTTCTTGGGGGTGCGGCGATTGCGCATACCCTGAACGCTTCTTCGGCGGCTGCGGGATGGTATGGAACACGTTCGACACGCGCGGGCTGTGTCCCGGCTGCGGGCATCAATGGCGATGGACGGCGTGTTCGAGTTGCTCAGTGTGGTCGTTGCACGAGGATTGGTATGCGAAGGATGGCGAATAATTCGACGCGCCGATTCCTTCTGGTCGCGATTTTACCCCTCGCGTCGCTCTGTCTGGCGGTGGCGTGGCGCGGCGCTAAATCCGCCGCTGGAAGCGTCAATGACGGTTACGGCGTGAAGTTCACGAACGTCGCGCGCGCGGCCGGGATCGCGCATAAGACCGTCTACGGCGACGAGCGCAAGAACAAATACCTGCTGGAAACGACCGGCTGCGGCGTGGCCTGGTTCGATTACGACAACGACGGCTGGCTCGACCTCTTCTTCGTCAACGGGACGCGCCTCGGCGGCTTTCCGAAAGGGGAGGAGCCGACGAATCGTCTCTACCGCAACAACCGCGACGGGACTTTCGTCGACGTGACCAAACAATCCGGGCTGGTTCGCGCGGGGTGGGGGCAATCTGTCTGCGTCGGCGATTACGACAATGACGGCTTCGACGACCTTTTCATTTCGTACTACGGCAAGAACGCGCTTTATAAAAATGACGGCAAGGGCGCGTTCACGGACGTTTCGGAGAAAGCTGGTGTAGCGGGCCAAGCGAATAAGCCGGCCCGATGGGGGAGCGGCGCGACCTTCGTCGATTACGACAAGGACGGCGACCTCGACCTCTTCGTCGCCAATTACATCGACCTCGACCTCAAAACCGCGCCCACGCCAGAGACCGGCCCCTGTCTGTACAAAGGCGTGATGGTCGCCTGCGGCCCGCCGGGGCTGGAGGGCGGCAAGAACATCCTCTACCGCAACAATTCAGAAAAAGGGGGCGGGGGCGCCATCACGTTCACGGACGTTTCGGACAAGGCGGGAATTCTGAAGACCTACGGCACATACGGGCTCGGGGTCGTCGTGGCGGATTTCGACAACGACGCATGGCCTGACATTTACGTCGCGAACGATTCGGCGCCCGCCGCGCTCTACCACAACAACAAAGACGGGACGTTCACCGACATCGGCGTCGAGGCGGGCGCGGCCTACAGCAGCGACGGCAAGCCGCAGGCCGGGATGGGCGTCGGCGTCGGCGATTACGACGGCGACGGGCTGCTAGACATCTTCAAGACCAACTTCTCCGGCGACACCTCGACCCTCTACCGCAACCTTGGCGTGAAGTCGGGATTGCTGAGCTTCGACGACGTGACCTTCACCGCCGGGATCGGCGTCAACACTCGCTTCCTGGGCTGGGGCTGCGGCTTCGTGGATTTCGACAATGACGGCTGGCTAGACATCTTCCTGGTCAACGGCCACGTCTACCCCGAAGTCGAGAAACTGACCACCGAGGCCGGCTATCCTCAACGCAAAGTTCTATATCAAAATCAGCGCAACGGCTCGTTCAAAGACGTCGCCGAGAAGGTCGGCGGGCCGCTCGTCGACCCCACGGCCAGTCGTGGCGCCGCATTCGGCGATTTCGACAACGACGGCGACATCGACGTCGTGATCAACCCGGTCAACGACTTTCCGGTTCTGCTGCGGACGGATTCGGCGGTGAATAACAACTGGATTTCGGTCAAGCTCATCGGGGTGAAATCGAACCACGACGGCGTGGGCGCGCGGATCAAGGTCGAAGCCGACGGCAGGACGCGGATCGACGAGGTTCGCAGCGGCGGCAGCTACTACTCGCAAAACGACATGCGCGTTCATTTCGGCCTCGGCAAAGCGGTGAAAGCGCAGACGATCGAAGCGCAATGGCCGAGCGGCGCGGTTGACACATTGAAAGATGTGGCGGCGGGCCAGGTCATCTTTATCAAAGAAGGCGCGGGGCAGATTAAACCCGCGGCCCAAAGCCCGGCCAGGCAATAAACGCGTGAACTCCCATCTTGTCGGCAGCGTAAAAGCGGGAAAGTATTCAAAATTTTCGACGGAGGGAACATGTTTTGTCCATCCTGTGGCTTCGAGTACACGCATAAGTCCAACTACTGCAAGCGCTGCGGCGGGGAGTTGAACGCCGCGCCCCAGAGCGTCGAAATCAAACCAGAGCGATCTCCGGCCATTGGCATGTCCTTTGTCGTCTTGGCGATGTTTGGTCTCGTGGGTTTATTCTTGAATCTCCTTTCCTTTCACGTATTGCTCAGCAATAGCGTGCATCGGGAAGTTGCGGTTTTATCATTCGCGCTCGGCCTGGTGTTTGTCGGCGGGATCGCCGGATTTTTGATGCGGCAAATGTCACGCCTGATCACGGCGAGCCAGAAATCGAATCAGGCTCCGGCGCAGGAGCGGATTATCATCCGGGAGGCGCAGGCTCCACAGATCGGAGCGCCTACCGATTCGATTCGGAGCGCCGTCGAGCCGCACAGCGTAGTTGAGCACACGACGCGGCAGATGGCCGGCGTTTACAGCGAGCCGGGGACGATGAAGTAATGGAGGCCATATGTTTTGTCCATCTTGCGGTTTTGAATACACACAGAAAACCAACTATTGCAAACGCTGCGGCGAGAGCATGAGCCTGACTAGCGTCGCTGACGCTCCCAAAACGGGCCGTTGGATATTGGTCCCTATGTTTTGCGCCGTCGCGGCGTTCAGCAGCATAGGGATGCTCATGGCTTTCGTCATGTACAACAAACTGGCGAATAGAGGCTTACGCGGCGATGAACTCATCCTCCCGTTTATGATGGGCATGATGTTCACCGGCGCGATTGCGGGATTGTTGATCTGGCAGTTGGCCCGCTTGGTCACGGCTTATCAGAAAGGGGAGCGGAATGTCGTCGTAGAGAGGCACTACATCCGCGAATCTCCGCCGGCCCATCTCGGCGCGACGGCAGACCCGAATCAACAGGCCGTCGAGCCTCCGAGCGTCGTCGAGCACACGACGCGCCAGTTCGCCGGCAAAAACAAATGACCTGTTAGAACGGAGACAATATGTTCTGCCAGAGTTGCGGATTCGAGTACACACAGAAGACCAACTACTGCAAGCGATGCGGTGGTAATTTAACCTCTACGGACAAGCCGCCCGTGGTACAACTGCCCACCCTGAAGATTACAGGCGTCTTTTTTGTAATAGCCGCTTTCGTTCTATTCAGCCTGATGTTCGTCTACAGCTTTTACTGGGACATGATAAGACAGCAAGTACGCGGACCTGAGCTGTTTGTCCCGTTCATACTTGGCATAGGGTTGATTGGCGCGGTCGCCGGCTTGCTCTGCTGGCAATTATCGCGGCTGATTACGGTGGCCCGAAAGCCGGAGCACTGGGTGGAGAAACAGGAGCGGCCGACGTTCAGGGAAGTTCAGCCGCAGGGGCGCTTTGTCGCGCCGGCCGACCCGGTTCGCGGCGTGGTCGAGCCTCCGAGCGTCGTCGAACACACGACCCGGCAGATGGCGCAGGCCAAACTTGACATTGATTGATAGGGGAACAACAATCAGCCGTCATGAGCGAACAAATCAAACAAGCATTGGAGGAAACCCTGGCGCCGCATCTCGGAGCGCTGCGCGACGAGATCAAAGATCTAGTCACGCAGGCCGTCGCGCAGGACGCCAAAATCGAAGCGCTGCGCCGCGGCATGGAGCTGGCGCGCCGCGAGAACGAAATGATGCGCCGCGAGTTCCTCACGGAGATTAAGCGCATTGAAGACAAGCTGGCCGCAGAACTGCACGCGGCTACCGCCGACGTGCAGGTGGTCGCCGCCGAACTCAGGCGCGTGTATGACGCCATCGGCGCCGAGATCAGACGTATAGACGAGAAATTCTCCGCGGAGATCCGCGTCAACTCCGCCGAAATACGCCGCGCGGAGGAGACTCTCTCAACGGACTTCACGAGGTTCGAAGGAATCGTAGACATGCGCCTGATCGCGATGAATGAGAAGCTCGAATTCACTCGCCGCGAACTCCTGGCCGAGATGAAGGTCGCGGAGAAGATGGATACGGCGGCTTGAGTCGTTTTCCGATGACAAAAGACTGACTGCGACAATTTGTAATCCTATCACGCCAAATCAAACAATCCCCCAACCCGACAATTTCAAACAAGGAGAACTCCTATGTTCAAACTGAGAACGCTGCGGTTCGCCCTGCTGATTACCACATTGGCGGTTGTCGTCAATCTGGCGTTGTCCATCGAGACTTTCGCCCAGAGACGTGGGCGCTTCAACGATAAGAAGGCGGGAAAATTCATCAACGGGCATGACGCCCGCGACGGTCGATGGGACGGGCGCGGGCCGAGGGCCAGATTCGGAGACAGACGGGGTCGCGACGGGAGGTTCATATTCAGAGACAGGCGGGACCGCGACGATAGATTCAGATTCAGAGACAGGTGGGATCGCGATGACGGCTGGCGGCGACGCAGAATGCTGCGCGGTCGCAGACGGTTCTAATTGCGGAATGAAGCAGAGGAATGGGGAGTGGGGAGTGGGGAGTTGTGAACTAACTTCTTCGACCCCATTCCCCACTCCCTACTCCCCACTCCCCACTCCTATTTAGGGCGTGGGCCGACCACGCTTGAGACCACGATGGCCAGTTCCAGAGGTTCGACCGGTTTAGCGACGTGCATGCGAAAGCCTGCCGCAAGCGCGCGCAACCGATCCTCGCTGCGTCCGAAAGCCGTCAGGGCGATGGCGGGTATCTGTTTGGACTGAGGGATGCCCTGCTCCGCTTCCCACTCTCTGACATTGTGAAGCACCACATATCCGTCTTCCTCCGGCATGCCGATATCGAGAATCAGGGCGTCGGGTCGAACGCCGCCCGGCGGGTCTGAAAGGACAGCCAGCGCCTCCAATCCTGACGAAACCGCGATCGCCTGGGCGCCGCATTCCTCGAGCGCCAGCCTGAGCAGCAAACGCGCCTCCTCCTGATCGTCCACGATCAAAATCAGCGCCCCGTCAAGCGCCGGAGCCGAGTCGAGCGGGATAGCGTTGTCTGTCCGCACTTCGCCCCCGGCGAGCGACGGCGCCTGGGGCGGCGCCGAGGTCGCCGACTGCGCGGCCAATCCCGGCAACGTGACGACGAAGGTGGCGCCGCGTCCCGAGCCTTCGCTCGCGGCGCTGATTGTCCCGCCGTGCAACTCGATCAACTGTTTGACCAGCGACAGCCCCAGCCCCAGGCCACCGAAGCGCCGCGTCACCGAAGTGTCGGCCTGCCGGAAGCGGTCGAAGACGTAAGGCAGAAATTCCGGCTCGATGCCCTCGCCGTTGTCACTTACGATGATGCGGACGCGCTCGGCGTCGCCCTCCATACGCAACTCTACCTGCCCGCCTTCGGGCGTGAATTTAACGGCGTTCGAGAGCAGGTTCCAGACGATCTGCTGCAATCGGTCGGCGTCCCCCAGCACCATTATGGGTTGCGCGCCGAGATGGGCGATCAGTTCGACTCCCTTCGACTCGGCCGCTGGACGTATGGCGCTGAGCGCGGCTTCGACCGTCGGCGTGAGATTGGTCGGCTGCGCTTCCAGGCGCAACCTGCCGGTGATGACGCGCGCCGATTCTAGCAGGTCTTCGACGATTTGGAGCTGCGCCTTTGCGTTGCGTTCGATGATGGCCGAGGCTTGCGCGACGAACTCGCCGTCGCCCGGACTGGAACGCATCAGGCGCGTGTAGCCGAGGACGATGTTCAACGGCGAGCGCAACTCGTGCGAGACCATGGTCAGAAATTCGTCTTTGGAGCGGTTAGCGGCTTCAGCAACGGCGCGCATACGCTCGGCTTCGGCGCGCGCGGCCCTCTCCTGTTCGTAAAGCCGCTCGCGTTCGATCTCGGCCCGCTTGCGCTCGGTGATGTCCGTGATGCTCACCAGCGCGCGGGCGACGTTCTCGGCCGGCGGCGGGTAGCTGATTGCGATGATCGCATTCAATCGGTCTCCGCGGAGCGTCTGGAAGACCGTTTCCGAGGTGAAGGAGCGGCGGCCTTCGGCGAAGGCGACCAGGTTGTCTGTGAAGACCTCAATCGTCTCCGGCGTGAAGGTTTGGCCGAACGAAGAGATCAGTTCTTCCTTGTCACGCGCGCGGAACATTCGCAGAGTCTCGTCATTGATGTCTATGACCTTTATCATCCCGGAGGCCTGCCGCGCGAACTCGGGGTGATCGGCGAAATAGCGGCGGAAATCGCTCACGCCCTGCGCTCGCAACTCGTCGAGCGCCGCCTTGATGAGGGAACAATCCTCCTCCCAGATGGAAACGCCGGCGGTCTCGAAGATGTAAGAGTAGCGCGCCTCGCTCTCGCGCAGCCTCTCTTCGGCGAACTTGCGGTCGGTGATGTCTTCCACCGCCCCGTAAATCCGCGTCACCCGGCCCGCCGCCTCGTCCCACACCGCGCGCCCGTAATCGCGGAGCCAGCGCGTCTCCCCGTCGCGGGTGACGATCCGGTACTCGCTCACGTCTTCTTCCCCCGCGAGCAGGCGCTGCAGCCGCCGCCGCGCCACCGGGTGGTCTTCAGTAAAGACATGAGTTTCCCAACCGCCCCGCTCCCTCGATTCTTCGGGTGAGAATCCGGTGATGCGGGTGAAGGCGGCGGTCACTTCTTCCAGCGTCAACTGCCCGTTGGCCGCGACGTTGTATTCATAAACGTAATCGGAGGTCAGTTCTGAGACGGCCCGGTAGCGTTCTTCCGATCGGCGCAGAGCAGCTTCCGCCCGCGAACGCGTGACGTCGATGCTCGAGATGTCGCGCATGGCGCGCCAAACCAGCCCCGTCATGATGGCGATGCCCATGACGATCAACATTGCCTTCTGGGCCTGCGGTTGCACGACCGTGGCCTCCCCAACCCACCCCGTCAGCAACCCGACCAGGATCAGCGTCACCCCGCCCCCGATGGCCAGCCGCCGCGCAAGGATGCCTTCAGGCCCGTGACTGACGAAACTCGCGATCATTCCGCCGCCCTCCTGCGTCAACATCGCCGCCACGTTGAACAGAAGTATCGCCAGGGCGGAAGACATCGTGGCGAGATTGAAAGAGAAAAATCTGGAGTCTGGGGCGTCGTAGAGAAAGCCGACGATGGTCGTCATCGCGCCGAAGCCAGAAGTGAGGAACAGCAATTGCGCGATCCTGTTCACGCGCTCCGACTCGCTCCGCAATCCAGTCAGAGCCAAACCGGTGAACGTGAAGCAGAGCGCGTTATTGAATGACATGCGAGTCAGATACGGCGTCGAATCGGCCTCATCGCGGAAGAGCCATAGATTTATGGGAATATCCCAGGCGCCTAGATACTGGCTGAGCGTGAGCAGGCCGGCGAGCGCGACGAGCGCGCCACAGAGCCGCGCCGCGCGACGCTTGGGCTCCGACTTCTGAGAAATGCGCCACAGCCATAAGGAGGAGAGCGTCATCACGAAGCAGAATAAGGTCGCCGGAGGGATCGCCGCGAGACTCTTTAGAGAGACTGGACTCGCGGCCCATGCCACCGGCGCGAAGCCGGTAATGAGCGCGCAGGCGCACGGGCAGGCGAACGCGCCGTCGCTCGCAATGGATGGGGTTGTAATGGCTAGCGCCCGTTTTAGCGCTCGGAGCAGCCTGTGACCAGCATCAGCAACCTCGGTCAGTACTGGTTGCATTGTGTTCTCCTGGGTGTGAGCGTCTTCAGTAGTGTTCCCAGCCAGCGGTGATATGGAAATAAGAGGTGTAGGAAAGTCTACATATTTCGCGCGGCTTTGTCAGCACGCCGCAGGTAAAAAACCAAGGATTGAGGATAGAGGATCGAAGATAGAGGATCGCGCCATTGCCTGTGAGGAAATCTTCTATTCTCAATCCTCAATCCTCAATCCTCAATCCTCGATCTTCCACCTTCTATCACAGTCGATAAACCCGCATGGCGTTCTCGTAAAATAGCTTTCGCTGGTTCTCGGCGCCGGCGTCTTGCGTCAGGATCGACAACGCTTCCACCCACTGCATGAAACTCGCCGCCAGAGTGCAAACCGGCCAGTCGCTGCCGAACATCACGCGATCCCATCCGAAACAGGCGATCACGGTCTCGACCGCCGGCCGCAATGTCTCGGCGGTCCAGTTCGTCAGATCGGTGTTGACCACGATGCCTGAAATCTTGCAGACAACGTTCGGGAAACCGGCGATCACCCGCAAATGTTCGCGCCACTCGTCGAACTCTCCTTCCGAGGCGTCTGAACGCAGATTCGGGTTGCCGCAGTGGTCGAGGATGAACTCGACGTCCGGGCATTGTTTGACAAGATTGATCGCCTGCGGCAGTTGGCGCGCCGACGCGCAGATGTCAAACGTCAGTCCGTAATCTTCGAGCGATCTGACGTTCTCGACGAAAGTAGTAGTCGTCGAGAGTCGGTCCGGTTCAGTGTGGAGTATGCGGCGCACGCCTTTCAGCAGCCGCTGCCCCGCGATCCTGTCCAGGTATTCGCGGAAGCCGTCGTATTCAGGACGGGCCGCTGCGACGACGCCTGCAATCGGGTTGTCGTCTCTCCTGGCCAGCGAAAGGACGCGCAGCGTCTCCTCCAGTATGAAATTCTCGTCAACGTCGGCCTCGACGTGAACCGATTTGGCGACCGTCAGATCGCGCGTCGCCAGCGTGTAGTCGCTCGGCCTGAAACTGCGGTTGAGCGCCGGCTGCCTCGACGTCCATGAGTAGGGAAGTTGATCGAGGTCCCAGAGGTGTTGATGCGTGTCAATGATTTCCATAGCCTATGGTGATGGTTAGGGGCCGGTGGTCGCTTTAAATACGCGTTTCAACTGATACCAACTATCAACCACCAACCGTTGCGTTAAAAGAAAAGGCGGCTGACATGATCAGCCGCCTTTGTTCGATTGTCGAGTCTTTTTCGGTAC
>DATEMG010000574.1:0-3081 GCA_035275805.1 Blastocatellia bacterium | reverse complement strand
CCACGTCGTCGGGCAAATCTTCGGGGGTGATGAATTCAGTCGCAGACATTACTACTGCTCTCTGGATTGCGCTTTCCAATTCTCGCACGTTGCCCGGCCAATCGTAACGCTCCAGACAGGCGCGCGCGGCGGCGGTGACGCCTTTGATCCGGCGCTGGCATCTCGCGGCGTATTTCGTGACGAAGTAGTCGGCAAGTAGCGGAATATCTTCGCGCCGGAGGCGCAGCGGTTGTATGGTCAGCGTCAGGACGTTGAGCCGGAAGAAGAGGTCTTCGCGGAACTCCCGCGCTTGAATTGCGGCCTCCAGGTCTTTGTTGGTCGCGGCGATCAGACGGGCGTTGAGTTTGATCGGGCGCAGGCCGCCGACACGCTCGAATTCGTTTTCCTGTAAGACCCGCAGCAGTTTCGCCTGGAGCTTTGGCGCAAGCTCGCCGATTTCGTCCAGAAAGACGGTTCCGCCTTCGGCATATTCGAACTTGCCCTTCTTCTGGGCTATGGCGCCGGTGAACGCGCCTTTCTCGTGGCCGAAGAGCTCGCTTTCGATCAGGTTTTCCGGCAACACTGCGCAGTTGATGGCGATGAATGGGCGCTTCGCTCGCGGGCTGTTTAGGTGGATCGCGCGGGCGACCATCTCCTTGCCCGTCCCGCTCTCGCCGCGAATCAGCACTGTCGAATCGGTCGGCGCGACTTTGGCGATAAACGCCCGCACCTCTTTCATAGGAGCGCTTTCGGCGATCATCGTGCGGTCGAAATTAAGCTCGTCCTGCAGCCGTTTCGTCTCGTTGTTCAATCGTTCCACATAACGCGCCGTGTCGAGAGCCACGGCGGCCAGGTTAGAGATGGCCGTGACGAGTTGCAGGTGATCCGAGTCGAAGCCTGACGAAGGATCGGTCATTTCCAGGTAAACGACGCCGAAGATTTCGGCGGAAGTAGTGAGCGGCGCGGCCAGCGCCGATTGGGCCCCCACGGCCTGGGCGCCCTGAAGCGAGGCGTCGTCGGCGACGCCGGCGCTCAAGACTCCAACTCCTTCGCGCAGCGCGCGTTGGGCGATCGAACGGCTGACGCTCACCGACTTCTCACGCCGCCCCGAACGATGCAGGCAGAAGACGGAAGCAAAATCTTCGGCGCCGGAGTCGGTCAGGAGGATCGCGCCTCGTTCGGCGGGCGTCACCGTGAAGATCAATTCCAGCAATCGCCGTTGAAGCATTTCCAGATCGCGTATCGCGTTGATCTCAAGCCCTATCTGAAGCAAAGCGCGGAAGTTTAGCGCCGCGCGCGCGGTCGGCGGCAAATCAGTCTGCCCTTTCGGAGTGTTGAAATAGAGAGAGTCTTCCTGCCGGAGGAAGATTGTTGATTGCATGGCCTGATCATCTTCGGCGAATCGCACGCGTCCCGGGTCCGCGCCCGATTCCGAGTCGGACTCTTCGTGGCAAATGAACAACAGGATCGAGGCGCCGGTCTTGATCAGATCGCCGTGCTCAATCGCCTGCTTCTTGATCGGCACGTCGTTGACGAAGGTCCCGTTGAAGCTTCCCAGATCGTGCAGATTAAACACTTCCCCTTCTCTGGTAATGCGACAATGTTGTCGCGACAGCAGCGGGTCGGCGATGCAAATGGAATTGGACGGTCCGCGGCCGATATTGACATCGGCGTCGGTGATGGGGAAGACCGCTCCTTCCAACGGTCCCGAGATGGAGATGAGTTTGGGAATCATCGGATTGTAGCGCCCGATCAACGTTTAAGTTCCGCCCCGATTTTTGAGCTCGAATGTCATCGAAACCGGGCTTCGATCTTAGGTTCGCGAGGCAGGCTACAATCAAAATTGATAATAAGCCAATCACTATTGATTGTTCGCTATCAAAATTGATTGTGGGAGGGGGAGGAGCCGCCCGCCCGCCTATGAGATCTCTCTTTCCCGCAACCGCATCTTAATCAAGTTGTTTAATGACCTCAATCCCAGAACCGCCCCGGATGTCTCGGGGGATGGCTGGCGCAGCCGCGGCCTGGCATAGCGATTGAATATAATCTCAGCGTTGATGGGTTCGAACGAGAAGCGGGATCGCGAAGTCCTCAATATCGAGTTAGTAGTTGCTCCCCTCAGTCAAAACCAGCACCCGTCCTCAGTCTATAGATGATCCCAGGCCGTCTGGGTTCGGCTTGGGATCATCGGGTTTGATCAAATCGCGAAACGACCGATTCACTTGTTTCCGAGTTACCAGTTCGGCGGCGCCCCTACCGGATATTGCTCCAGATCGAGCACGGAGCCTGTGATCAACTCGCTCTCATCGCCGGCGAAATAGAGCGCGGCCATCGCGATGTCGCGCGGCGAAAGCAATCGTCCCCATGGTCGCGTCTTGACCGCTTCTTCAAGCCAGCCTTCTCCCCGGCCCTCTTCAACCGTCTTCACGTAATGTTCATTAGGCGTCAGCGTCCAGCCGACGTTGAGTTGATTCACGCGAATCCGGTACTGGTTCAAATAGCGCGCGGTGTTTTTTGTGAGCGTCATCATCGCGCCTTTGGTCGCCGAGTAGGCCATCAGCTTCGGTTCACCGATGTAGGCGTTGACCGAACCGATGTTGATGATTGAACCTTGACGGCGCTCTTTCATATGTTTGACGGCCTGCTGCATGCAGATGAAGGCGCTGCGGACGTTGGTCGCGAAGAGCTTGTCCCACAATTCGACGGTCGTGTCTTCGATCGTGCCGCGCGTAGTGAGGCCGACATTATTGACCAACACGTCGATCACGCTGTAATGCTCGACGGTCTTGTCTATCAGCGCGCGGCATTCGGCTTCGACGGAGACGTCGGCGCGAATGAAGACGGCCTGGGGGCCTTGAGCCCTAATCTCCGAGGCCACCGCCTCGCCTTTCTCTTCATCCCGGCCCGAAACGACCACGCGCGCGCCTTCTTCGGCGAACAACCGGACGATGCCCTCGCCCATTCCCGCGCCCGAACCAGTGACAACCGCTACTTTGTCTTTCAAACGATTCATTTTAGCTTAAGCGAGCGATGTAGCGCCGAATCAGTACCGCGAGCGGTAACGGGCGTGGCCTCCGTAAATAGCCCCCCCGGGAGTCACGC
>DATEMG010000573.1:0-10430 GCA_035275805.1 Blastocatellia bacterium | reverse complement strand
CGAGAGGCGAAGCGCGTCGGACGCGAAGAGGCGGACGCCATTGTCGCGAACGGCATCGGCTTCCTCTCGCAGGCTTACGATGCGACGGCTGGTCTGATCGGCGCCACGCTTCTCGCTCTGGCTTCTCGCCCCGAGATACGTGACCAGGTCGGCGCCGATCCCGAGCTGCTTAGCCCTGTGATTCAGGAGGTCTTGCGATATGACTCTCCCGTACAGAACACGCGACGCTTTCTGGCCGAGGACGGAATTGTTGCGGGAGAGAAAATGAAGGCGGGCGACGCGATTCTCGTCATCCTGGCCGCCGCCAACCGCGACCCGTCGGTCAATCCGAACCCTGAGCGATTCGATATTTTCAGAAAAGAGCGACGAATCTTCAGCTTCGGCGTCGGAGCGCACGCTTGCCCCGGCGAAGCGCTGGCAACGACGATCGCGAAGGCAGGCGTCGAGCGGTTGATCGCATCTGGCGTCGTTCTTGAAGGATTGAACGAAACAATAACTTATCGCGCCTCCGCTAACGCGCGTATTCCCATCTTCGAGGAGGAGTAATTATGATCGCTGTGATTTTTGAATCCTGGCCAAATGACGGCCGCACGAAAGAATATCTGGACGTTGCGGCCAGCCTGCGCCAAGAGCTCAATACAATTGAGGGGTTTATCTCTATAGAGCGTTTCGAGAGTCTTACCGAACCCGGGAAGATACTCTCGCTCTCCTTCTGGCGGGATGAAAAGGCGATTGAAAATTGGCGGAGGATCGAATCGCATCGCGAAGCGCAGTCCAGAGGGCGCGCCGGGATCTTCAAGGACTATCGACTGAGGATCGCCGGCGTCATCAGGGATTATGGAATGTTCGACCGGGAGCAATCGCCCGCTGACAGCCGTAAATTCCACGGCTGACAATTTTGTCGCGCGCTCTCTTTCAAACGACATTTTTGAATGGGCCGCTCTAAGGGATTCGAGTGGCCCAAGATTTATTCGTCAGATTGAAATCGCTGTCAGACAATCTTTTCCCTGCGCCGTGCCATTATTGCCCAGTCCTTCGGCGCCGAAGTTGCGAATTGGTGAAGTCGCTAATTGGAAGTAATGAATTGATTGATTATTGGATTTGCTGAAAGCGGATTTAAGCTCGCTGCGCTATCATCCGGAGCGACCCGGTTTTTACCGGCGGGGACTTTGACCGTCGGCGGAGCCAATAAATTCAATGGAGAAGGAGAAGAATGAAGCATTATCTGTTTGCAAGCGATTTTGATCAAACACTAAGTTTCAACGATTCCGGTCTCATTTTGAGCGAGATGCTCGGCGTATCGGGTTTTGAAGAACGTGTCGCGGGAATGGCGAGGATCAACCTTGCGCAGCAGGGAGGCGAGCTTGCCTATTTGTTGCTGCACGACCCCGAATTCCGTCGCGTTCGCAAAGAGCATTTGATCGAAGCCGGTAAGCGAATCCGGCTCAAGCAGAACATCCGGTTGCTGCCGAAAATACTGAGCGACGGGATCGAAGGTTATCACTTTTCTTTTTACGTTATCTCGGCGGCGCCTGAAGAGGTGATCCAATCGGCGCTCGAAGACATCGTACCGCCCGATCACATCTTCGGCGCGCGCTTCCACTATCATCCGCAGACCGGCGAGATCGAATCCGTCGTCCGCGTTCCGGCGGGCTACGGCAAGGTCGCGACGCTCGACGAATTACAGGCGCGACTGCAGATCGGTTCCGACCGGATCGTTTATGTAGGCGACGGCAGTTCCGACATTCACGTCATGTTGCACGTCAACCGCCGCGACGGATTCACCGTGGCCGTTTCGGAAAACAAATACATCGCGCCCATCGCCAAACGCTCTATCCTCAGCGAAGACGCGTTGAGCCCGTTGATTCCCGTGCTCGAAGAGGTCGTCGGCCTGACCGATCCGGTGAGCGTCCGATCGCTGTTCGAATCTCATGGCCTGCAGATTCAGGAGTGGGACAAGGTCAAGACCGACTGGCTGAAGATCGGCGAGATCGCCCCGAAATCATTCGCCCATTCGGCAAGTCAACAGGGGATGGGCGATGATTGAATCGGTGGGGTGGGTAGCCACGGCCGTCTTCGCCGTTTCATATTTCTGCCGCCGGCCTGTCGCGATGCGCCGCGTTCAAGCCCTGGCGGCGACGCTCTGGATCATTTATGGGGTCGCCATCAAAGCCCCTCCGGTCATCGTCGCCAACCTGGTGGTCGCGGCGCTGGCGATTATTTCGTCGTTTCGCCGTCGCGATCCGCAGCGCAATTTGAAGACGCAAGCAGAGTCGAATTAGATGAGTTGATTGCCCGAATTTGGGAACCGCGATTCTCAATAGCGAACACCCCAGCCCGCGCGTTCGTGAGCGCGATCTATATCCCTCAACAATTTAGCTCAGCCTCAAGTTTGGGCACGCTACTTGGAACAAACAATTCGATCAACAGTGGGGCAAACGTCCTGGGAGCGCAGGCATCCTTGCCTGCGTAGTTTCCGGCAATGACCGACTGACCGAAGCTAGCAGGCAAGGATGCCTGCGCTCCCAGGTGGTTTGCTCTCCTTTTCCACTGGAGTGAGCCATGCAAACATTGCTGGGAATTTATGGCGTGCTGGCCTATTTCGTCGCACAGCGCTCGAGAGAGATCGGCATTCGCGTGGCGTTAGGCGCGCAAACACGTGATGTGATGAAGATAGTGATGAAGCAGGGGATGAGATTAACGTTTTTCGGAATAGGGATCGGTTTGATTGGCGGATTTGCGTTGGCGCGATTGATGAAGAGCCTGTTGTTCGGCGTGAGCGCAAGCGACCCGCTGACCTTTGCGGCGGTTGCGGCGCTGCTGGTCTCGGTGGCGATGGCGGCCTGTTACATTCCGGCGCGGCGGGCAATGAAAGTTGATCCGGTGGTCGCGCTCAGATGCGAATAGGTGTCAGGTGTCAGGTGTCAGGTGTCAGGTTCAAGGTGTCAGGTTTTAGGTTTCAGTAAAAGGATGATGCCTCAGATTGCGACCTGACACCCGACACCTGACACCTGACACCTTGGCTATTTAACGCCGGTTGCTTTCCGGCTGTATTCCAGTAAAGAGGCTTTCACTTTATTGACCAGCGCAGGCGATGCTTTTTCGACCGAACCTGAGTCGAAGGGCGGTTGAGGGTCGTATTCGATAGTTAACTGAACCGCCTTCGCCTGCTCTTCGCCGCATTCCAGCGCGACCAGGCTGAGGGCCATATCGATCCCTGCAGACACGCCCGCCGCCGTGACGATCTTTCCCTGCTTAACGACGCGTTGTCGCGCCGGTTTTGCGCCGAACATCGCCAGCATCTCCATCGCGGCCCAATGCGTCGTCGCTTCCAGCCCTTTGAGCAATCCGGCGGCGGCCAGGATGAGCGAGCCGGTGCAGACCGAGACCGTCCACTTCGACTTCTCGTGAATCCGCCGCACCCAGGCGAGAACTTCCTGATCCCGCATCTGCGTGGGCGTCGAGCCTCCGCCCGGCAGAAGCAGGATGTCCGCGGTGTCGATTTCACGAATCGAGTAATCGGCATGCAGGCTCAGCATCCGCGAATCCATTCGCACTAACCCGCGCTCTTTGGCGACGAATCGAACGATCGAATCGGGAATCCCGCCGCTGAGAATGTCGTAGGGGCAGATGGCGTCGAACGCGGTCATGCCGGGGTAGAGATAGACGGCTATTTCAAGAGGCCGTTTGTTCCCTGCGATTTTTTCCTTTTCCTGATTTTCCCGTGGGGCGTCGAAGCCGGCGATGATGGTCGCGGCCGTCGCCCCTTTGACGAAGTCGCGACGATTGAGGGGGTGGTTCATCGTTTTGTTCTCCTTGGTCGGCCAGATGGAAACGTTTGCGGTACTCTTGCGGCGAAACATGCATCAGGCGCTGGAACGCGCTGCGCATGGATTCGGCTGCGCCGAAGCCGCATTCTTCGGCGATGAGTTCGATAGGTTGGGAAGATTCTTCGAGCCTGCGCCGCGCGGCTTCGACGCGGACCTGCGACACGAAACGCGCGGGCGTCACGCCGATCTGCTCGGCGAAGACCCGCGCGAAATTGCGAGGACTCATCCCGACCTGCGCGGCCATTCGCTCGACTGTCAACGGTTCGCGCAGGTTGTCCAGCAGCCAGACCTGCAGATCGCGCATGGGCGCGCGGTCGGAAGCCTGCAACGAGAGCGAGGCGCTGAATTGCGACTGGCTGCCGGGACGGCGAAGAAAGACGACGAGGGCGCGCGCCACCAGCAGCGCCAGGTTCGCCCCCAGATCTTCTTCGACCAGCGCCAGCGACAAATCGATGCCTGCAGTCACTCCGGCCGAGGTGTAGACGTTTCCGTCGCGAATGTAGATCGGGTCGGGATCGAATCGAACTGCGGGAAAACGTTCGGCCATCTGCCGGCAAAAATGCCAGTGCGTCGTCGCGCGACGACCGTCGAGCAAGCCGGCGGCGGCAAGCGCGAACGCTCCGCCACAGACCGATCCGATCCGCCGCGCCGCATTCGATGTTTTCCGGAGCCAGGGCAGGAAGCCCGCGATCTTTTCGACATGCAACCCGCCGTAACCGCCCGCAATAAGCAACGTGTCAAAGGCTCCGCGGACGCTGCGAAAATCGATCTGCGCCGTTATATTCACCCCGCAGTAGCAATCAACCAGCCTATCCGATTCGGTCGAGATCAATTCGACCTGGTAGGCAGCATGCTTCGCGTTGAAATTGTTCTGACAGAACTGGTTTGCTTCGGCGAAGACCGCTAGAGGCCCGGCAATGTCCAGGATCTGGGAGCCAGGAAAGGCGACGACGCCGATCCGGCGCGTGTCGGTTTTTCGAGAGCTTTTGTTTGACTGTGACGGTTTCATCGCGTTGATGCTAGGCAATCGGCTTGATTGGCGCAATGACATTCATCGCAGAATTTCTGCCATTGAGGGCATGCGCCATCGCCTTGGGCGAGGGCTGGCGTCCGGCTTTCTTTGCGTCATCCGTCTTTTCAGGTGTATAAGGATTTTCCTGCCTGAGCGGCAAATAGGCGTTTTTTTCCAGTTTAGGGCGGTTTGCAATTGCGCATACCGATCAGTACCGCGAGCGGTAGCGAGCGTGATTCAATCTGAATGGCGCTCGCTACCGCTCGCGGTACTGACTCAGCGCGTCTTCCCGTATAGGCAATCGCAATCCGATCTAGTTTCTGAAAGGATATCGAGGTGGCGACACAGCGACACGTTAGACGCGAAAATCACCCTGGCGATATTGATGCGAAGAAGATCGCGCCGTTCGCGCTGGCAGCGGTCATGATTACGATTCTGGCCTGGGGAAAGCCGGCGCAAACACAAATGAAATTCGAGTTAATTGATACGACCATCGCCGAAATTCATCAGGCGATTCGATCCGGCAAAATCACCTGCCGCCAATTGGTCGAGGCCTATCTCAAACGCATCGACGCCTACGACCAACCGACCAGGCTCAACTCCATCGTGGTCGTCAATCCGCAAGCGCTCGCCGAAGCGGACCGCCTCGACGAAGAGTTCAGGCGAACCAAAAAGCTGCGCCCGCTGCATGGGATTCCGGTGATCGTCAAAGACAACTACGACACCAAAGACCTGCAGACGACCGGAGGCTCGATGGCGCTCAAAGGCTCGACTCCGCCTGACGACGCTTTCCAGGTTCGCAGGATTCGCGAAGCGGGCGCGATTGTGCTGGCGAAATCGAACATGGCCGAATGGGCTTTCAGTCCTATGCTGACCGAAAGCTCCATCGCCGGCGTGACGCGCAATCCTTACGACCTTGAACGCGTCCCGGCGGGGTCCAGCGGCGGCACGGCTGCGGCGGTCGCGGCCAATCTGGGCGCTGTCGGATTGGGCACGGACACCGGCAACTCGATCAGAGGCCCGTCTTCGCACAATGCGCTGGTCGGTATTCGCTCGACGATGGGGTTGACGAGTCGCGACGGCATCATCCCTCTATATTTGCGCAACGACATTGGCGGCCCGATGGCGCGCACAGTTGAAGACGCAGTGCGGGTGTTCGAAGTGATCGCGGGTTATGATCCGGCCGACCCGATCACCAAGGCTTCCGCAGGCAAGATTCCGAAGAACTATACGCAGTTCCTGAAAAAGAACGGCCTGAAGGGCGCGCGGCTGGGAGTGTTCAGAAGGTACATTGACGCCCCGACTACCGACCCGCAAATCAAAGAGCTGGTCGCCAAAGCCATCGGAGATTTAAAAGCGCAGGGCGCGGTCATCGTGGATCCGTTCGATCTACCGAACTATGACGAATTGACGAAGGACATATGGTGCAACTCTTTTCACTACGACGTGAACAATTACCTGGCCTCGCTCGGCGAGAAGGGCAAATACAAGAACCTGGCCGCAATCGTCGAGTCTGGTCTGTATTCGCCTTACATCGAAAGGCGATTGAAGGACGCTATTAAGACCATGCCGCAATCGCCGCCCTGCAAGGATTTGTATAGCGACCCGCGCAGCGTCGCTTTCCGCGATGCTCTGTTGAAGGCGATGGAGAAAGACCGCCTCGACGCCGTCATCTATCCGACGTGGAGTAATCCGCCGCGTAAGATCGGCGATCTGCAAAGCCCGGCGGGCGACAACAGCCAGATGCTCTCGCCGCAAACCGGATTTCCCGCGATCACCGCGCCGATGGGATTCACGAATGCTTCGCTGCCGGCGGGACTGACCTTTCTGGGACGGCTGTTCAGCGAGCCGGATTTGATCAAGTTTGTTTACGCTTACGAGCAGGCGACCAAACATCGCAGGGCGCCTGAAAAATTTCCGCCGCTGCCCCCGCTGTAGGGTCGATAAACGATTAAGAGAAGGAGTGCGAAAATGATTAAATACAGAGGCTCCAGCGTGATTTGTTTATTCGTCATGCTGCTGGCGTCAAATCTTCACACTCAAGGCCAAAGCGATTCTCAACCACGCTCTGCCGCGCCTGAAACAAACGCGCCCCGACAGGCGAGTGTTATGACCGAGCCGATTATTCTTGAAACACCTACCGGGAAGCTGTTCGGCGCATTAGAGCTGCCGAAATCTTCAGCGCCTTTGCCTATCGCCTTGATTATCGCGGGCTCAGGCCCGACTGATCGTAACGGCAACTCTCCGGGAATCCCGGGCGCGAACAATAGTCTGAAGTATCTGGCGGAAGGCTTGGCCGCGCAGGGGATCGCCTCGGTTCGTTACGATAAGCGCGGCGTGGCGGAAAGTGTGAAGGCAGCCGCCAGCCAAGCGGACTTGCGGTTTGAGACTTACATTGATGACGCCGTTTTGTGGGGCAAGCAGCTTCGTACTGACAAGCGGTTCTCGTCGGTAATCGTCATTGGACACAGCGAAGGTTCTTTAATCGGCATGGTCGCCGCGCAAAAGATGAACGCGGACGCTTTTGTTTCGATCGCCGGCGCCGGACGCCCTGCGCCACAGGGGCTTCTCGACCAACTGAAGCGCAACCTGCCTGCTGATATGCAGAGCCAGGCGGAGATGATCGTCAAGAGTCTGTCAGAGGGCAAAACGGTAGAGGATATCCCTCCCGCGTTAGCCCCGCTATTCCCCCGTAGCGTTCAGCCTTACATAATCTCATATTTCAAATACGATCCGTCGAAGGAGATTGCAAAGCTGTCAATCCACATTCTGATCGCGCAAGGAACGACCGATATTCAGGTACCCGCGCAAGATGCGAATCTGCTCGCCCGGGCGAAACCGTCCGCTAAACTGCTAATGATCGAAGGAATGAACCACGTGCTCAAAGAAGCTCCCGCTGAACAGGAAAAGCAGATCAAGTCTTACACCGATCCATCGCTCCCGGTCGCCCCAAAGCTTATCGAAGGAATCAGCGGCTTTATCAAGGGCATTAAGAAGTAGGTGAAACGATATACCACTAACAACAGGAGGGCGAGATGCTTCAAGATTTGAGTTTTGGTAAGCGTATGCGATTCATGACGCTCAGCGTTACGGCCGCGATATTATCGGCGCTTGCGTCGGCTGTAGGCGCCGACGGCCTTTCCGTCTCGCGGGAGACCCCGGTCACTCAGCTCAACACACTCTCGGCCGCCGAAAAGAAAGAGGGGTGGAAGCTTCTTTTCGACGGCAAGACATTCAACGGATTACGCAGTTACTTTGAAACAATGGAGCCATCCAAAGGCTGGAGCATTGAGGAGGGATGTTTTAAGAACTCCAAAGGCAACGGACGCCCACGCAGCGGCGGCGGCGACATAATGACCACCAGTTTATTCACGGATTTCGATTTTCGCTTCGAGTGGAGCATGCCGCAGGGCGGCAATAGCGGAGTCTATTATCTCTTCCAGGAGCGTCAGGATAAACCGGGCGTCGGGATGTATATGGGCGACGACGGCAGAAGCCCAGTCGGCTTTGAGTATCAATTGCTTGACGACGAACGACACCCGGACGCCCTCAGGAACGGCCCGATCCGTTCGACAGGCTCGCTCTATTCGCTGATCGCCCCCAACGATTCCAAACGACTGAAACCGGCAGGCGAGTTCAATGAGTCAAGAATCGTAGTTCAAGGCAAACACGTCGAACATTGGCTTAACGGAGCCAAAATCGTCGAATACGATCTGGGAAGCCAGGCGTTGATCGACGCCATAGCCAAGAGCAAGTACAAGGACGTTCCGGGGTTCGGCGACAAGACAAAGACTCGCATCCTGTTGCAGGACCACGGCGACGAAGTCCGGTTCCGCAATCTGAAAATTCGCGCTCTATCGGGCTCAGAAAAGTAACGATAAATTTCCGGCGACCATATAAAGTTTCCTCCCCAGTTATTGAAGCCTGAAGACTCCTTCGGAAAAGTGTAGGGCAAACTGGCAGTTTGCCTTGACTCTTTCGATGCGGCCTTTCGGGAAGACCAGGCAAACTGCCAGTTTGCCCTACCATCATGCCGCGCAATTCATTATTTCAGGGCGTCGCAACGCGAGATGAAGGTTGCTACGAAAAGCGCCTGAGCCTGGTTCAAACCGTTGAATTGGCCTTCGGAGCCGTACCAACGTCTGCATTAATCCGAGCGCGCGATTTACGATTGTGGGAAAAGCCGATCCCAAAATCGGACGCCGCTTTGTGCGATTCTAAATGGCTTCCACTTCAACTCAAATGATTTAAGTGTTTATCTTGGCCACGCAGGTGGCACGCGATTTGGTTAGCGAAGCGGTACGTGACTAACAATTTCAAGGAGGAAGTCATGCTAACGCTCTGGCAAGACCTGCGCTACGGCGTGCGGATGTTAATGAAGAAGCCCGGCTTCACATTGATCATGGTCCTCACGCTCAGCCTGGGCATCGGCGCGAACACGGCGATCTTCACCGTCATCAATGCGGTATTGCTACGCGCCCTTCCAGTGAAGGATCCGCAGCGACTTGTCTTTCTCTCGAACCCTGATCGGCATGGAATAAACTCGGAGGAAACTGGAGACAGGAGACTGTTCGCCTATCATGAGTTCGAATGGCTGCGCGATCACAACCAGGTTTTCTCCGGCGTCTTTGCGGCCCATAGCGCGTCGCCCGCTCTCCCGGTAACTGTGGATGGCGCCGCCCAAAACGGCGAGACCGAGCGCGCCAGCGTTAGTTTAGTTAGCGGAGCTTATTTCTCGGTGTTGGGAGTGAATGCCGCTCTTGGCCGAACGTTCACCGAGGAGGTGGATAAAACCAGCGGCCCCGATCCCGTGGCGGTGATCAGCTACAGTTATTGGAAGAACCGCTTCGCGCTTGACCCATCCGTCATTGGTCGAAGGCTTCGCGTTCGTCAAATCACCTTTGAGGTCATCGGCGTTTCGGCGCCCGAATTCTCCGGCGAGACCGTTGGTCGCTCGCCCGATGTGTGGGTTCCACTGACGACGCGTACGGTGGAACTGTATGCGGGGAAGGGGGCGCTAGCGCCGCCGATGGACGTAAAGAACAAATTCATGTCGTTGCAGGTCATGGCCAGGCTCCGCGATGGAGTGACGCTCGATCATGCGCAGTCCGGCGTCAACGTGACCCTGCGACAACTCCTTCAATCCGAAGCCGGCCAACTCGCGGCTGACGAGCGCGCGGGATACTTGAATAAAAGGATCGCGCTCGTGAACGGGAGCCGGGGCGCGTCCATTTTGCGCACGAGGTTCAGTGAACCCTTGCTGATCTTGACGGGGCTGGTCGGGCTGGTGTTGTTGATCGCTTGCGCCAATGTCGCCAATTTGCTCCTGGCGCGCGCCGCGATACGCGGCCCGGAGATGGCCGTACGCGCCGCGCTGGGCGCCGGGCGCTGGCGGTTGACGAGGCAACTCTTGACCGAAAGCGCTCTGCTGGCCGCCCTGGGCGGCGCTTTTGGATTGTTGCTGGCGCAGTGGGCAGACGCCCTGCTCCTGCGGCTCGTTTCGTCAGGTTCGGCGCCGATACCGCTCGATCTTCATCCCGACGCTTACGCGCTTGGCTTCACGCTAGGGGTTTCCGCGCTTACTGGAA
>DATEMG010000572.1:0-3253 GCA_035275805.1 Blastocatellia bacterium | reverse complement strand
ATAGCGGAAGTAGGGCAGCGCGCCGTCCTTCCCCGCCAGCGCGCCGGTCTTTTCATGCCACAGCGGGTCTTTGACGTCGGCGGCCCTGACCAACACGTCATAGAAGATTGGCGCGTCGAACACGACTTCGCCAGCCTTGATCCAGTCCGCCTCGGTCTTGAGCTTTGAGACGTCAAAGACCGTCTCCGGCTCTTGCTGTTTGAGCCATACTTCGTATCCGGCAGGTTCCTTACCAGGCGCATAAACCGGGTAGCTTTTATAAATGGGCCGTACGGGAATGCGATAGTAATATTCGGCGGAGACGTGAACCGGCGACCCGGAAGGATCGGCAAGCGGAATCTCCAGCGAGGCCATCTCTTGATCATCCCATGTCTTCGGGATCGCGGGAGAAAATGTCCTGTCTGTTTCCAGGGCTCGGCCAATGCCGAGGTGAACGGCAATGCCGAGCAGGGCGAACAGAGCAAGGCTAAGACGTCTGATGTTTCTTGTATTCATTTCGAGCCAACAATGTGATTAAGAACTGAATCAAGCAGCGCAACATTAAGACGCTGGTACAGTACCGCGTAGCTCAACATAGACAAACGCGGGTCATGCGCCGCCATCAATGATTATCCTTTCAAGAAATCAGTTCGGTACGCGACCGATGAATGGCGTTGGGCGTGCGGGCGACGGACCAAATAGTCCAGCCGAGCAATGCCCAGGGCAAGCCCCAGAACGCGAGTATGGTTACCGAAGGGGACCCTTTGGGGATGATGAAGAAGATGATCTGGATGGGGATCATGCACGCGTAGTAAAGCCCGACCGTCAACGGGGCGTTCCGCCACCAGCCTGGCAGCTGTCGCGCCATTGACGTTGCAAAACCGAGCATCAGCATCCCGACCCCGACCAGCAGCGCTCCCAGGGCGCGGGAAGCAAAGACGAACCCGGTCTCCTTACCGGCGCCGAAGGTATAGCTCGCGCCCGCTATGTAGGAGCATTGCCCTAGCAGCGTGAGGCACGCGCCTGTTAGACCGAACCGCAGCTTCCATCCGTCTCCCGCTGCGCGCAGGATGAGCAGCCCCATCGGTCCGCCCATCAGGCACAGGTTGGTCAGCGTGAACAGGAGGGCGCCGGCGGACGGATTCCATGAACGCTCTACTTCCGACGCTACCAGCAGGCATAAGGCAAACCACGCCAACCCGCCGGCCAAACAAACAAACCCACTTAGTCGAAATATTGTCGTATGCAACATACAGTAATCACCTCACCTTTTCGGCGTGAGCTAACTATTCAATGCGACGATCTATATCACAGCGCCTTCTTCATATAAGCCACGATGGGAGCGATGTCCTCATCGGGGATCTGCGGCAGTGGAAACCCGCGCACGACGTTGATGAAGAAGAAGAACTGCTGGTAGTGCTTGACCACATCTTCGAGTGTCTTGGCCCGGTGGTCGTGGAAATAGGGCGCGGTCTTGTTGATGCCCCGGAGTTGCGGGACGTCGAAGCGGTTGAATACCTGGTTGCCGCCGACGGTCGCGAGCGCGTTGATGTCGGTAAGCACTGTGCCGGGGTCGCTTGAGGCGAGAACCACGCTCGTGCCGTTAGGCAGCGCGACGGTGAAGCGCTGCGTCGGCAGGTCGAAGCCGGGCCCCTGGATTGGACTTATCGGGAAGCCGGTCGGCGGCGGGTTAGAGACCACGACGTTGAGGGAGACCGGATTGGTCGAGCCGTCGAAGGGCGGGGAGACGCGGTTCTCAAGGTTCTGCGTTTGCGACGGCCCGCCGTGGCACTTGGCGCAGAAGAAGTCGAACCTTTCTTTGCCGCGCCGCTCAAACGCGGTCAGCGGCGGGTCGATGTCGGGGAGCGGGCCGCCGGCGTCGATGGCGTCCGATAGCTTCCTGACTTTTGCGGAAGAGAAAATATGCCGCTGGAATTCGGCAACAGTTTCGAGGAACTCCTCCGTCGGCTGTACGGTAGGCTCCATGTGCGCGTTGACGGCCCCGAGCGCCTGCTCCTCCAGCGTCTTCGCCGTGCGGTCCTGCTGATAAGGGGCAGTGTGCTTGAGCATGTTGAGCGGGGGAACCGCGCGCGAAAGCGTCACGTGTGTGGCCGTTGGGTCGTCAGTCAGTCGCACGCGATCAGGGAGCGGCACGCGCACCTTGATGAGCGCGCGAGTGCGGAGCAGCGTAAAGTCCTGATTGCCGTCGTCGGCGTCAATGGAACGAAAGAGCGGGTCGTCGGCGTTCGGGTTGATCCTCCTCATCCGTTGTAACCTCTGCCAGCGGGCCTCGACGGTCGCTGGCGAGAGGCTGAACCCGTCCTGCAGGTTGTGGCAGGTTGCGCATGAGCGCCCGTTGCCGCCGGGAAATGGCATGAAGAAGTTGAACGCGCCTTTGAGCGCCTTCATCTTGTCAACGCCGAGGTGGCTTGAGTCCTCGCGCTCTATCTCCCGTATCATGGCGTCGAGGTTGGAGGCTTCGGCGCTGATAATTTCATCCTGCAGCTCCGCGGCCGGCGCGGCGGAGCTGTTAAAACTGCCGCAATAAACGCCGACGCCTATCACGCCGGCGATCAGCGACAACATGAACTTGGTTGCGCGAATTGAAGGTACGGGCAGACGGCAGGACGTTCGGATTGATGTGATTGCTTCGATCATAGGTTACCTCCTCTGGTTATTTCTACCAATCGTTTACTTCTGTAAGACTGTAGCCGGCGCCGTCTTATTGATCAGCGGGTCGGCGTGACGATGAACTAGTTTCCAGGCGCCGTCTTCTTTCCGATAGACGTGCGTTACTCGCAAAGTCATCGGCGTAGGCTTGTCTTGACCGGTCACCAGCGCTTCGCTTCGCTCGATCGCCACGGTGTAAGCCAGGTCTCCACTGACGGCTGAGGAAATGTATTCGAGCTTCACCCTGGCCCCGCTTTCTCTGAACCGCGCCGCCGCCCAATCGTATCGTGGGCTAACTTCAGCCCAGCCTTTCTCATAAGCGCCCCACGCCCCCATGATCGTGACGTCGTCGCGGCGCGAAGCGTTCCGTTTCCAAAGCGTGGAGTCGCCATTAATGAAGCGATCGATCCCCTCTTCGAAGCGGGGCATAAACGCCCGCAGGCTAGAGTCGCCGCCGCCGGTTTGCGACAGCGCGACGCCGATGGCGAGGGTAGAAAGCAGCATCCCGATAATTGAGTAAGTCACAAGTTTCATGGGGTTCTTCCTTTCGTTTAATCAATTCGAAATCTGTCTAGAGTGGATTGCGAACCAATGTACATGGCGG
>DATEMG010000571.1:0-4657 GCA_035275805.1 Blastocatellia bacterium | reverse complement strand
GGCTGAAGCGATTTGCGGCGGCATTTCTCGCCGCGCTCTTAATTTGCCTGCCTGCCCTGGCGCAGACGCCCGCGCAGACTCAAGCGCAGAAGGAAGAAAAGTCCCAAAAAGAGGATAAAGAACTGGAGAAGAAGGCGCTTGCGCTGCTCGACGAAATTGTCGGCGAGGCGATGTCGCTGAAATTGGTCGAGAATCGGATCTACGCTCTGACCACGGCCGCCGACCTGTTCTGGAAGCGTAATGAAGACCGCGCCCGGGCGCTTCTGGCCGAAGCTGTCAGTCAATTCATGGCCATCGAGCGTCCATTCCAACCTGGAGCCCAACCTGGGGCCGAACCAGAGGCCCAACCCGGGGCCGGACCCGAAGGGTTGCGCGCAATGCAGGCGATGGGGGTTCGCATGGAGCTGCGGACGCAATTGCTTCAGACCCTGGCCGCGCGTGACAGCCGGATGGCGCTGGACTTCCTGCGAGCTTCACGGCTTCCCGAAGCGGGAAAGTTATTCGGCGGGAAGGGCTCCTCGCCAGATTTCGAGCGCGATTTCGAGATGCAGTTGGCCATCCGCATAGCCGAAAACGACCCGCGGTCGGCGCTGCAGATCGCCGAGGAGAGCCTCAAGCATGGGGTCAGCCATCAGGTTTATGAAATCTGGGCGAACTTGCTGAATAAGGACCCGAAGGCCGCCGCGAAACTCTCCGGCGAGATTACATCCGCGATCAAATCGGTCGACCCGTTGAAAGACTACCAGTCCATCTACGTGGTGACTTCCATGCTGAACCAATTGCGCGGGCAACTGCGGCCTTCCCGCTCGAACGGGAAGGAATCGCCGCAACCGCCGCAAGAGGCGCGGGAAATGTTCCGCGACCTGCTCGAGCTGATGGTCTCGACGGCGCTCAAAGTCACGGCGGATCAGTTGCTGGATTTTCAGGAACAGGGGCGGGCGCGAGACCTGTTGACGCAGGTTCAGGTGTTTTTGCCGGACATCGAGAAGCATCTGCCTTCGCGGGCGCCGGCGGCCCGCGCGAAGCTAACGCAATTCGACAAAGCCATATATCCCCATCAGGCGCCGCAGGAGATTTTTGTAGACATGGAGAATAAATCTCCCGACGAACTGATTGCGATGGCCACCAAATCGAAGGAAGAATTCAAGGACATGCTCTACCGGCAGGCGGCGACGAAGCTCATCGAACAGGGGGATACGGCGCGCGCGCGCAAGATCGTGAAGGATTTCCTGCCGGACGACATGGGATTGGAACCGCTCTTCACCGAGATCGATCGGAAGGAGAGGGAGCAGGCGGTGAAGGAAGGCAAACTGGAAGATGCGCGCAAGAGCGTTTCGCGATTAGGGTCGAGCGAGGAGCGCGCCCTGGCTCTTGTCGAACTGGCCACTAAGGCCGAGGCCGACAAGGATCAGAAATCTCAGCGGGAGTTACTCAAAGAGGCGGGCGAACTGCTCGGCAATGAGATGGAGACGCGCTCGCAGGTTGAAGCGCAGTTGGTCCTGGCGGCCGCCTCTCTCGACCTCGATCCCGACCGGAGCTTCGAGATTATGGCGTCGGCGATTGACCGCCTGAACACGGTCTTGAACGCCGTGGCGACGATCGCTAAATTCGATCAAGGCGGAATGACATCCCCCCTTGTCGCCAACGCGCTTGACGGCGAGATGCGTCTGAACGCGGGCGAATTCGCCAACATTACTAACAACCTGGATCAGCGCTTACTCGCCTTCGCGCGAAAAGATTTCGACCGCACGGTGGCGCTGCTCAAACGTTGGCAGATCAACGAGGTCCGGTTGGCGATCTGCCTGACGCTACTGAATAAAATTCTCGGCGCCGAGAAAGTCGAGGGTCGAGCATACTACTTATTTGGGGACCGATGACCCATGTGTGGGCGCAGGCTGGAATGCCTGCGCCGCCAGGAATTTTCCGCAGGAGGTCATTATGACTCTGAAGCCCAGACAAGTTTTTTCAACCGTTCATACAGTCATTATCCTATTGTCGCTCGTCTCATCTCCATTGGCGCAAATTCCGCGCCAGCGCACCGGATTCCAAACGGCGCCGCAGGAATCACAGGAGACAGAAGAAGAGAAGAAGGCCGCGAAGGAACTCGAGAAAAAGGCGCTGGGCCTGCTAGACGAGATGGTCGCCGAAGCGGCGTCTCTGAAACTGGCGGAAAATAGAGTCCACATTCTGGCTGGCGCGTCGGACGTTTTGTGGGCGCGCAATGAAGAGCGGGCGAGGGCGCTAGTCCGCGAGGCGATGGATCAGGCCGTCGCCCATATGCGCGAGGCGAAAGATAAGGCGGCGCAGGAGGACGGCCAGTACTTCGATTCGCGTTACCCCCGCCGATACAACGCCTCATACCTGCGCCACATAGTCTTGAATTTGCTGACGAGGCGGGACCCCAAGCTGGCTTTGGAATTCCTGCTGCTAACCCGGTCGCTGCAGGCGGCCGACGGCGCGCGCAATTCCGGCGAGGAGCAGCAGGAGAAGGCGCTGGAAATGAACCTGGCCTCTCAGATCGCCGAGAGCGATCCGCAGATGGCCCTGCGGATGGCTGACGACAATCTCAACGGCAAGTTGGATTATCAGGTCATTAACCTTTGGAACGTCCTGCAAAGAAAAGACCCTAAGGCCGCCTCGGCGTTGACCGAGAAGATCGTCAGCGGCTTGAAATCGCAGGACATCCTGGCTGATTACAACGCTTCCAGCTTCGCCTTCGGCGTGTTGAGCGCTCTGAAGACGCGCGGCGTCGAGATCGCCAATGTGCGAAATAACCCGGACGCGGCGAACGCGCCGCAAATCAATTCCGCCGAGATACAACAGGCTTACCGCGACGTCCTGGAAGTCGTCGTCGCCGCCACTCTCAAGATCTCGACCAACAATCTGATCAATCAGGAAGAGGCCAACAAGGCGCGCGGCCTGCTCGTGCAAATACCGAACTATCTGGCGGACATCGAAAAAATACTCCCGGCGCGCGCGGCGGCTGTCCGCGCAAAGGTCGCGCAGTTCGGCAATGCCAAGTACGGCAGCCCGTATGAGAAATTTTACTCGGAATACGGTCGCGATCTTCACCTCAAATCGCTTCAGGAACTAGTCGCCCTGGCCCCGAAAGCGCCGCAGGAAGTTCGCCAGAACATCTATTACCAGGCCGTAAACAAGGCCATAGAGCAGGGCGACGAGGAGACGGCCCGCAAGATCGTCAAGGAGAACATTCCGGATAAGTGGCAGGCGAACGATCTGCTCTCCACCATCGAGCGCAGAACAACGGATCGCGCCGTCGGCGAAGGCAAATACGCCGAGGCCATGAAGTCTCTCGCCCGCATGCGTACCGACGAACAGCGCGCGTCGGCGCTTGCCGAATGGGCGTCAGCCGCCGCCGGCAAGGGAGATGAGAAATTGGCGCGCGAGATGTTGGGCGAAGCCCGATCGATGATCGGCTCGCGAATGCAGAGGAGCGATCAACTCGAAGCGCAGGTGGCCGTCGCCAGCGTGGCCGTCAATATCGATTCCGATATGAGCTTCGAAATAGCCGAAGCGGCCGTCGATAGGATCAACCGGCTGGTCGCCGCCAACATGGAGATTCAGTCCTTCGGCGGGATGGAAGAAGGTGAGATCAGGATCATGGACGGAGGCGGCTGGGTGGGCTATTCGGGAAGCATTGTCCCGCTCTTCGCGGCGCTGGCGCGGAAGGATTTTGATCGCGCCGCCAGCCTGCTTAAACGCTGGCAGTTGAACGAACTCAGATTGATGATGAGCCTCTCGATCGCGCAGAACATCCTGGGCGGACAGGGAGTCGGCCCTGTGGTTGGACATGCGGTCGGACGTGGATCGGTGTTTGGGGCGCCGCCCGTCTCTCGCCGGGGGGGGCTAGTCCCCCTTGTAAGGAGGCCATGAGGATAACCGCCGACGGAAAAGTTTCGAGGCGTAATCGCCTTCCATTTTCCATATTACATTCGTCATATGTCATTGCTTGCCTTGTGCGATTGCAGCGATGGTAAATGACAAACGAAAACTGGAAAATGGAAAATGAAAAGACCTCGAAGTCTTAGCCCGACTGCTTAAAGCAATTTCGGCATGCGTGTTCAGCCGCTCCCTCACGGTCGCGGTACTGTACCGCGCGCGTAAGCAAGCGGCTCCTGAATACCAATGTCGAAAATGCTGTAAGCGCCTTAGTAATCTTCACTCCGCATCCCCCGCTTTCCACTTGGCCCGTCCTTGTTTGCGCTCGCTTTGTTTGCGCTTCCGCTCGACGCGCTCGCGTTTCGATCCGGCCGTGGGCTTCGTCGCTTTGCGGGGCTTGCGCTGGCGCTGCAATTTTTCCAGCCTTTCGGCCATTCGCCCGTAAGCCGCTTCGCGGTTGGCCGATTGCGAGCGCCGTTCGGTCGCCGTGACTACGATGCCGGTGGGGCGATGCCTCAGCCTGACGCCGGTTTCCACTTTGTTGCGATGCTGTCCGCCCGGGCCTCCCGCCACGAAAAATTCCAAATCGCAATCGCGCTCCAATGATTCTCTGTCTGTTGGATATTCATTCATAAACTCTACGGGGAGTGGGGAATGGGGAATAGGGAGTGGGGAAATTATTTTCAACGCCGCGTTCCCTATTCCCTACTCCCCATTCCCCACTCCCTACTCCCCGTTCCCCGCTCTTAATAACGGC
>DATEMG010000570.1:0-5284 GCA_035275805.1 Blastocatellia bacterium | reverse complement strand
ATCGTTTTCGGGCTTCGCATCGTAGGTGGCGATGACTTTCTCTTTGCGGCCGATCGATTTGGCGATCACGCCCGACTTGAGGAAGAAATCTGCGACCTTCACGCCTTCATCCACATCGCCGCCCGCAGACCCGCGCAGATCGATAATGATCGATTTCGCGCCTTTCTTGATAACGTCTTTGATCGCGCTCTCTACAGCTTCCGACTGTCCTTTGCTAAGTATCGGAACTTTGATGTGGCCGATCTGGGACTCCAGTATGCGCGTTTCGGTCTGAGTCGGCAGAACCTTGCCCCGTACGAGTTTGAGCTTTTCCGCTTTGCGATTGATCAAGGTCAATTCGACGGTCGAACCGGGGGCGCCCGACAGCAAGGACTTCACGTCGTAAAGGTCGAGGTCGCGTGTGGCGTGAGTGTCGACATATTCGATCACATCGCCGATCTTGACGCCCGCCTTCTCCGCCGGCGATCCGGGAACGACTGCGATCACGTATGCGAATCCGGAATACTGACCGATGACCATCCCGGTAGTGTCGGGCAGAGCCTTGTTCGACTGATACTGCTTGACCTGTTGCGGCAACAGATAGGCGCTGTATGGATCAAGTCCCTCAGTCAAACCACGCAGCGCGCCCACTCGGACCTTTTCGAGGTCCGGCTTTTCAACATAATCTTGAACGATATGCTTCACCACGTCTTCAAAGATGCGCAATTGCGGGTAAGGCCCCGGGTTGGCGATAGCCCTGAAGAACGGATTGTTGGATTTGGAAAGCATCCCGCCCACAATCGAATAAAGCGCGATGAAGGCGGACAGTGTGACCAGCGTGAGTTTGCCGCGTATGGACATTTAATATCGCTCCTTGTTTCAATCCTAGTTCAATCCGCGCCTAGCCTGGGGCGACGAGGCGAACAGGCTCTATTAACCCATTTATCAACCGCCAACCGATGATACACTAGGCCGAAATAGGGGCGCAAGCAGGTCTAATTTTTGAAAAAAATGGCTGCTGCAGCCCGAATCAGCACACAGCAGCCGTACAGGAGGATACCCCTTTGAAGAAACACCGGCTGGTGCTTTTCTCAGTGAGCGAATCTAAAGACGCGCCTTCTTAATCACGGGTTTCTTGTTTTTTTAAGACACGGAATCCGCCGGACAGGATGGCTGGTCCCCAGAATATAATGCCTCCGCAAGAAACTGAATTAAGATAAGATTGCCTGACCAGAATCATCTGAGGAGCATTCCTGTCGCGCTGCGACGCCGTGAACCGATTAAAATCATGCGGCGCGGGGCGCGTCCTCGCGGGCAGACTTCACTGCAAGACCTCCCCGCGAGGACACGGGCGCGCCATTTTCTAAAGTCGTTTCTACGTGGGTTTTCCGCAGGAGTCGCCCAGATCCTCAGTGACAATGCCCTGAAACAATGAGGAAGCGCGGTTCGTAGTCCCGCCTACAGGCGGGAGCCTTTGGTATGGCGGTACGGACCTGCGCCTGACGCATCCGCCTTTAGGCGGGACTACGAACTGATGTTCGGAGGAGAAAGATTGATGAAATCGAAAAAATCATCCGCGCCTCGCCTGATCGCCAGCATCGTCGGGTTATGCCTTCTGTCGTTTACGGCGCAATCGGACGCGCGACAGTCGTCGCCGTTCAACGTCAAAGACCGCTACGTCAAATCGGAGCATCGGATCATGATGCGGGACGGCGTGAGGCTTTATACTGTCGTCTATTCGCCTAAAGACGCGTCGCAAAAATATCCGATCCTGATGACGCGGACACCCTACGGCGCAGGGCCTTACGGCGCGGACGCTTATCGCTCATCGCTCGGCCCGTCGGCGGAGTTTATGCCGGAAGGCTACATCTTCGTTTATCAGGACGTGCGCGGAACGTTCATGTCCGAGGGCGAATTCGAGGACGTCCGCCCGCACGTCCCGAACAAAAAATCGCCCAAAGAGATTGACGAGTCGAGCGACACTTACGACACCATCGCATGGCTGGTCAAAAACGTCCCGAACAACAACGGGCGAGTGGGTGTCTGGGGGATTTCGTACCCGGGCTTTTACACGGCCACCGCGCTGATGGACGCGCACCCGGCGCTCAAGGCCGCTTCGCCGCAGGCGCCGATCGCCGACTGGTTCGTGGGCGACGACGACCATCACAACGGCGCTTTCTTCCTTTTCGATTGCTTCGGCTTCAACATGTTCTTCGGGATGCCGCGGCCCGGACCGACCGTGAATCAATTCAAGAGCTTCGATTACGGGACGACGGACGCCTACAAATTCTTCCTCGAACTCGGCCCCGTGGCCAACGCGCAGAAGAACTATTTCAAAGGCAAGAACAAATACTGGAACGACGTAGCGGCGCATGGGACTTACGACGAGTTCTGGCAGGCCCGCAACGTTCTCCCGCATCTGAAAAAGGTCACGCCAGCGGTGATGGTGGTCGGCGGATGGTTCGACGCCGAAGATTTGTACGGGCCGCTGAATATCTATCGGGCGATCGAGAAGAACAATCCCAGTGTGAAGAACATTCTGGTCATGGGGCCGTGGTCGCACGGACAATGGTCCCGCGGGGACGGCGAGAGCCTGGGCGAAATTCATTTCGGTTCGAAGACATCGGCCTGGTATCGCGAAAACGTCGAGCTTCCCTTTTTCAATTTCTACCTGAAAGACAAGGGCGAGTTGAAACTGCCGGAAGCGACGATTTTCGCCGCCGGCGCAAACGAGTGGAAATCTTACGATCAATGGCCGCCGAAAAACCTACAATCGCGCTCGATCTACTTCCGCGAAAAGGGCAAGTTGTCGTTCGACGCGCCCCCGAACCCTGAGCTTCCGGGAGAGACGTTCGACGAATACCTGAGCGACCCCGCCAACCCTGTGCCCTACACGAAAGCGATTACGAATTCGCGGGGGACCGGTTATATGATCGAGGACCAACGTTTCGTCGCGCGCCGTCCGGACGTGCTGGTCTATGAAACCGACGCGCTCAGCGAAGCGCTGACTCTGGCCGGCCCTATAACCGCCGATCTTTTCGTCTCGACCACGGGAACCGACGCCGATTTCATCGTCAAGCTGATAGACGTTTATCCCGACAATGGGACTGACAACGCGCAGAACGGCCCGGCGTCGGGCGCCGACGGCAAATTGGGCGGATTCCAGATGCTGGTGCGGGCCGAGATCATGCGCGGTAAGTTTCGCAATAGCCTTTCAAAACCCGAGCCCTTCGCGCCCAGCAAGCCTGACGAAGTGAAGATCGCCCTGAATGATGTTCATCACACATTCAAACCTGGACACAAAATCATGGTTCAGGTCCAGAGCAGTTGGTTCCCGCTGGTCGACCGCAACCCGCAAAAATTCGTCGACATCTACCACGCCACCGAAGCCGATTTTCAAAAAGCCACTCACCGGGTCTACCGCTCGGCCCGGATGGGTTCGCATTTGAGGGTTGGAGTGCTGAAATAGAAGAAGGACGGGGCGACGGGGCGAGGAAGAGACAAGAGACAATGCATTCTCTTTGTCCCTCCTTCGCCCCGTCGCCCCGTCGCCCCGTCGCCCTGTCTCCCTATCTCTCCGTCTTCCCGCTCCTCTTCCCACACAGCGTCGCCACCAGCCGTCGCGGGCCGCCATCATTGCGATGCTCGCAAAGATAGATTCCCTGCCACGTTCCCAGACGCAATTGTCCTCGACTCACGGGGACCGAAACGGAACAGCCTAGGATTGACGATTTGATGTGGGCCGGCATGTCGTCCGGGCCTTCCAGGGTGTGCTCGTAATAGGGCGCGTCTTCGGGAACGGCATGATTGAAGTGTCGTTCCATATCGCCGCGCACGTCGGGGTCGGCGTTTTCATTGACGGTCAGCGACGCCGAGGTGTGCTTGATGAAGAGGTGAAGCAGGCCGACTTCGATCTCGCGTATTTCAGGCAGATTGTCGAGCGCTTCGCGCGTGATCAGATGAAACCCGCGCGGCCTGGCCTTGAGCGTAAATTCTTTTTGAATCCATTCCGTATCGTCCATACCGCCAGCTTACGGCAATTCGAAACCTCACACAATTCAACTGTGGTATCTGGCTTGCTTGATGGTCTGCGCCCCTAATCCGGTAAATAAACTTGTACGGCTGTCTCTGTATTATCCCCCAAACAATATGATGCGTCTCCCCACAATTATCGTAAGCCCTGCTTAACTGCGCGGGCCTTAAGAGATGCTCAGGCAGCATCGCGGAGAGCCAATATGGTTCGAATCACGGGGTTCAAATTCGTAATCGCAGCCACGCTGGCTTTGTCGTTATCGACTTTTTCGGTTTTTCCGGGCGCGAGCGCCGCTGACGGCCCCCGGTTACAAACGGCGCCGACCGGGCGACAGACCCAACAGGATTGCCAATTGCAAAACCCGCAGCCCGTCGCCTCTTCGTACACTTACAATGGCGCGGTCTTGTGGCAGCCGCCCGAAGACATCGAAAGCCGCGATCTGTTTTACGGCGCCGGCGGACGAGAGGGCGCGCCCGATCCTTCGACGCCTTTCACATATGTGCGCCGCTCTAAAAGCGGCACGCAGAAGAAGATCATTGTCGAAGACAATCGTGGCCGCGAATGGACGGTGAAGTTTGGGCCTGAGGCGAGGCCCGAGACCGCGGCCACGCGCATCGTCTGGGCCGTCGGCTATCACGTCGATCAGGACTATTTCGTCCAGCGGGCAAGTATTGTCGGCCAAAAGCGCATTGACGCCCGCGGCGTGCGCTTCGAGCGCCGCGACGACGGATACAAAGAGGTCGGGAACTGGTCCTGGGATGACAACCCGTTCCTGGGCGCCCGTGAATTCGAGGGGCTGAAAGTTCTGATGGCGATTTTGAAGAATTGGGACCTCACGACGAGAAACAACGACATCGTGACAAAGAAAAAGAATCCTGGCCCGCAGATCTACTACGTCGCGGATTTGGGCGCGACATTGGGTCGGACGGGGACGTTCCTGAATGGCATGCCATTATTCGGCAATATGCCCGGCACAGTCAGCTTTTCCCCTGGCAGATCTAAGGGGGATCCGGATGCTTTCACCAGCGAGAGATTTATCAATGAAGTGAGTGGAGGCAGGGTGTATTTCAACATCCGCCGCTCGCGCTCGCGCGACAGGATGAACGGCGTCTCGATTGAGTGCGCGCGGTGGATGGGCGCGCTTCTCGGACGCCTTTCCGACAAACAATTGACTGACGCTTTCGGCGCCGGCGGATATGACGCCGCCGAAACCGCCCTTTACGTGAGAATACTGCGCTCGCGGATAATCGAGCTTCAACAGCTTTGAACGGG
>DATEMG010000569.1:0-3626 GCA_035275805.1 Blastocatellia bacterium | reverse complement strand
GGGGCTCTAAACGCTGTCTCCCCACGTTTGTAGTTAAACTGGATATCGCCAGAAAAAAAGCGCTAAACACAAGAAAATTTAGTTTACAGAGTGCTAAACAATGACAAATGAAAAATGAACGATGAACAATGAAAGCGCTTCTGCGGAATTTCTTCCTGACTGTTACAGGCAAGTGAGTGATAACAAAACTGACGCTACAAGCTCGGCAGTCTTATCGCGGTCCTTCTCCTTATTCGCCGAGAATCCATTAACGTCATCGTCAAGCATTGACTGGCGCATCCAAGCCTTACGCCGGCGTCGCCACAACGCCAGCGCCCTGGCCGGCAGGAGGGCATGCGCGGCGGAGCGCGCGGCTTCCGCGAAGCGATCGCACATGACCGCCAGTCGCGCGGTCATGCTTTGGCTCGATACCTGTACTGCAAAGGTGGCGCGGGTTTCGTTCGCCCACTCAAATTTGTAAGTCTCGGCCCCACGCAACAGGTCGTAGCATTCCACCCCCCGCTCGACCGCGCCGGCGATTGAAAGCCCGACCACAGCGAACCCCAGGCTAAGTTTGGCCCACGCCGGATCATAGCCGGAGAGGTAAAAACAATACCTATCTTCGCCGTTAATGCCGTAAAGCGATGCGCGGCACGCGCCGTCAATCCAGATCTCTTCGAATCGCAGGCGGCCGGCGAGGGCCAGTCGCACTACAACGTCGCGATGAAAATCCTTGAGCAATTGGCGTCCGGTGGCGCTGGAGCCGCCTCGACTGGCCCAGGACGATTCGTGTAAAGCCAGGAACCTTTCAAAAGCCTCCACCGCCTGATCGGGATCGGTAACCACGCGGTAATCGAATCCAGGCAGCTTCCGCAACCGGCGCACTGTACGGGAGAAGTAATTGGCGCGCGCGGACTTTCGCAGCAACTCTTCCCAGGGCTTATCCAGCCTCACTTGCGGGCAGACATATCGTGGTTCGAGCCGGTATTTGAAATTCGCATCGCTGCCGAAGCGCCAGGCCAGCCACGGCGCGCTGGGCGAATCCATCGGCAACCCGTCGAGTTCCAGAATGTCAAATTCGACGTGTTCCGCGATGTGCCCGAAAAGAACTTTGGCGCAATCCTGTTCGTAACCGGGCAGCGCCAGCACGTCCAGATAATCCGAACCGCCGAGTTGGTCGCCGAGAAACGAGATACGACGAAGGCGCGCCGGCGTTCCTTTAAACCTCCGCTCCTCTTCGCCTAGCGCCAACAACCCGACCAGCAGACCGTCTTCTCGCGCGCAGAACAGGCGCGGACGCTTTTCGCGCCCCAGCCATTTGTGCCAGGCTGAGATCCACTCCCAGGAAAGGAATGGCGACGCGTTGGTCGCATTGAAAAGCGCCTGCCACTCTGGCGCCAATAACGACAAGGCCTCGGAGCCGTTCATCTCTTCCACTACCAATTTGCCCACTTCAACGCCTCCCCATCGTAAGAGGGAGTGGGGAGTGGAGAGTTGTGACTACAAAGGCGCTGCCCCATTGCCCACTCCCCATTCCCCACTCCCCACTCCCTAATCCCCCACGTATGCGCGAATTTCGTCCAGCCGCGATTCCCAACTTTCGCCGCGCATCGCCTCGCTGCGCTCCGCTCTCGGCCCGGGGTCGAGCAGCGCCCGCTCGACCTCGAACAAAAAGCTTTCGCGATCTCTTCCGATGCGGCAGCGTCCGATCGCCTCCACTTCGGGGATCGCGGTCGAAACCACCTGCAAACCCGCCGCCAGATACTCGCGCGCCTTGAGCGGGTTCGCGTTCAACGTCAACTCGTTGACGCGGAATGGCATCAATGCGACGTCGAAGCCTTTGCAATAGGCGGGAAGCGCGCCGTAGGTCTTGCGCCCGAGCAGATGGACGTTGGGCAGGCTTTCGAGCGACGAAACGTCGGTCGTCGCCTTGCCGATCGCCACCAGCGACCCCGTCGAGAAACGCTCGGCCACGCTCGCCATCAGTTCTACATCTACCCAGTCGGCGATCAACCCGAAGAATCCGATCACCGGACGAGGAAGGCGCGATATCTCTTCCGGCACGACGGTCCCGGCGTCGAGCGCGCGGCGAAAATGCGCATAATCGACGCCGTGCCGGACGAGCGCCGTGCGCGGGTTGAAGGGCGCTTTCGATTGGTAGAGTTCGTCCGACGAGACGATCACTAAATCTGAGCGCCGCATCAGTCGCATCTCCAACTCGGCGAGCGCATTCGAGTCCACGCCCGTAAAGGCCGTGTACTCATCTACGCAGTAATAAATGACCGTCTCTTCACCCAACTCGCCCGCAATCACCGAGGCCGCCGGATTGAAGACCCAGTTGATCACATCCTTGAACCCTAGCCTGCGCATCGCGCGTTTGACCTGCCAGCGCAGAAACCCGCGATTGAAGGCGCGAACGCTCGAATTGCCGTAAGCGGGAATCGCCAGCGGGTTGAGCGTGAAGATGTTCGGCTCGACCTCCCGCAGCGGACTTGCCGCCGCCGCCAGCTTCCAGAACGCCCGGCTCAAATCGGCCTTGGACGCGGTCGGCGTTCGGTAGCCGATGGAATTGACCCACAGCACACGGTTGTCCCGCGCCATCAACCGCATCAGATGCGTCTTCGACAGCGGGTCGCCGTTCCAGTCGTGGCTGAAACAGAGCATGTCTCTGCCGTGCAAAGGGTCGGCCGCGACGGTTGCGGGGGCCTTCTTGATCGCTACGTTTCCATTTTTCATTTCTTCATTCAACTTTTGCCACAGAGACACAGAGACACAGAGACAGGAAAAAGGAGGGCCAGAAGGACGAAGCAGCTCATCTCTGAAGCCCCACGCCTATCTGTCTCCCCTTCTCTCTGTCATCCTGTCTCTGTGGCTCTCTGTCTCTGTGGCCATGTATTTCGCCGTCGATGAATTGGCGCGCCCACATCTCAAAATTGACCAGCGACCAGAGCCTCTGGGAATGATCGCGCGCGCCCGATTGATGTTCGGCGACAAGGTTGCGGACAAACGCCGGATCGAAGACGCCTCGAGCGCGACTTCGCGCTCCGAGCGCGTAATCTTCAATCACCGAGCGATAGGCCCCGCGAAACCATGCGCCGACCGGAGTCGGGAATCCCATCTTGGGCCGCGTCAGGATCGGTTCGGGCAGAACGCCTTTCATGCTCCGGCGCAGTACGTATTTGGTCGTTCCGCGGCGCAGTTTCATCCGCTCCGGCAGCCGCGCGGTGAATTCGACCAGCGTGTGATCGAGGAACGGAACGCGGCTTTCCAGCGAAGCCGCCATGCTCATCTGATCCTGCTTCATGAGCAGTTCGTGCAAGTAGGTCTTGGCGTCGGCGTAAAGCAAGCTGTTGAGCGTCGTCGTCGCGTCGCTTTGCGAGAGGTACCGGCGCGCCGCCGCATACGGGTCTAGCGCGCCCGCGCGGTCTTTGGCTTCGGGCGTCAATAGACTTAATTGCTGCTCGCGCGAGAAGACGGCGAAGTTGTCCAGGTACAAACTCTCGACGTCCGGCGTCCGCGACAGGAAGGTCCGCGACAGTTTGTGGCGCAGCGCAGACCCGATCGGCAGACGGTCAATGCCGTAGCGAGTCGCGCGGCGCAGCGCTTCGGGCGTCCAGCCGTGATAGCGGGCCCCGAGCGAGAGGTTG
>DATEMG010000568.1:0-4439 GCA_035275805.1 Blastocatellia bacterium | reverse complement strand
GACTCAATAAGCTTCGCTCGCCGCCGCTCGCGGTACTGATCCGTGTCCCTAATAGGTGAGGGTCATTTATCGGGTAATAACAAGTAATCGATATCAAGTCGGAGTGGCCGAGCACAGAGCCTTCGACAATCATCAGAGGAGCGGGCCGTCGTCTTCATCAATTATATTCATGGCGCCCTTTTGTGAACTCTGCCGGAACTGCGGATATCATCGCCTTCATCATCCGGCCAAGGTGAAAAACAATCTCGCGCAAGATGCCAATGACAAATATAATATGGAAATGGAAAATGGAATCAGATCAAATTGTCGAGGGCCATCTCAAAATCCTGCGCCATTCCAGGGTGCCCGTGGCGGTTGGCGGCGATGATGCCCTGCTGGTAGGCCTCGCGCGCTTCTTCAATGCGGCCCAATCTTTCTAGCGCCTGGGCGAGTTTGCCGTAAGCGTTCCCCTGATCATCAGTCTGGCTAAGATAAGCTTTCAGTTCACTCGCAGCTTCTTCGAATCGTTCGAGCTTGAGCAATTCATTGGCCAGACCGAAGCGTATCGTTGTATTGTTCGGATCGTCGTTGATCATTTTTTTGAAAATTTCTATTCGCGCTTCCGACATTGATTCACCTCTTTGAAGAACGTGGGGCGAAGCAGTCAATTCGCCCATGACCTCGCAATAGCTGCGCTCCGTCCCCGCTAACGCTTGCGCCGCTTTCGTGCAGCTGTCCTGGCAATGCACAACGCGAGTTTGCTAGATGGCGCCGCCAATGACGCCGTAAGACTCAATAGTACCAGGACCAGGAACGTTGACAACCCTCCGATAAAAACTTGGAGCGTTTTTGAATACTTTGTCCTTATTTGTCCTTGGGAGGAAGCTGGCTAAGGCAAAAGAGAGTCGGGAAAGAGTGTGAGCCTTCGGTCAGCGGATTTGACGCATTTCAGATGTCAAACTTGCTCGCCGAAGGCTCACGTTCGCGGGCTTTTCTACGGTCGCCAGCTTCCATAAAGTAAAGAATGAAAGCTGGCCAAAGCAGAATGGGCAGGCTTTCAGGCGCCGGTGGGCGCGTTGGTGGTTACAATTCAAAACCTCGTTTCCTCAGAAATGTTTCAAGCCTTTCGCGGAATGCGCCAGGCTCCATCGTCAGCGCATCATCGAGGATCGACAGCGCGGCCTTTGCTGAATGTGTTGTGCGTTGCTCTCCGTGCGGCGATTCGATTGCGCGAATCCAGATATGATCGTCATTCAGATCGACCTTGAAATGCATCGGCGAATGACGAAACTCGATCAGCTTTAAACACACCTGAAGCCTTTGCAGGCCCTCGCCGGCGTCGTTCCGTGTCGTTTCGTTCACTGCGCCGGCGCCGTTGTTCTCTAGCGACGCAGGCATCAATGCTTTTACCGGCGCCTTAACGAAGTCTCCGATCATTGCCGGAGCGTGTTTTTCGACGACATCGAGTTCGCCGGGAGATTCATCGGCAGTGGCTGTTCGGTCCGCCACCATCTTGCCGAACACTTGCATGAGAACGAAACACAGCAGACCGACGAGACCGCCCGAGAAGTAGAGCGGCGCGCGCGTATACCATCTGACGAACCGCTCGAAAGTCGTGGGGTCGTCTTTCGCCTTCTCTTCTTCTGCGGCTCTGGATTCGGGCTCCGGCGTTGGCGTGGGAGATGCAGCGACGTTCAATGCATTCTGCGCCGATCGCGTTGTCATGGCAGCTCGGGCCAGACGAGCGTTGCCGGTAGCGGCGACAAGTTTCGCGGCGTTCTCTGCACGCTGCGTGGCTTCAGCCCTGCGCGCCGCGCTCTCGGCCTCGATCAGCTTCACCTTTGCGGTCGTCTCAATCTCCGTCCTCGCCTTAGTCTCCTCGATCTTGTAAGCCGTCGCGGTTCTGTCCTTCGATTCCGTGATGAGCAAATAGACGAGCGACGCGCCGTTCAAGAGGAGAGTTCCGAAGACCAGAAACTTGCAGGTCATCGCAGACCAGCCGAGTAAGCCCTTTTCTTTATGCGAGAAGAAAATCAGATGAGCGCCCATGTAATCCGCGAACAGGAATCCGGCCACGGGGAAAATGGCAATCCATCCCAGATGCTTGAAGGAGTGGTACGCGCCGACGACCGTGCCGCCAGCCAGGACGAGACACGCGGCCACAATGCTCATCGCGGTCAAGTTCGAATTCAGTTTCCAGTTCATAAAAATATTTCCTCCAGGTGAGGGAAGGGGCTAGAATCTCCATGGGCATTGGTCAATATCTATACGCTTCCACGTGTTGACAGTTGATTGATGTCCAAGGCCTGCCCGACGCCTACTGCGCAGGGCAGCCCCTCTGAGTTTCGCTTTACCCGGGGCCAACGAGTCTGGAAACGGAAGGATTTTCCGCTTTATTGGATTTCACGGCGTTCCGCCTAGCTCAATACATCACCCAAGATTGTATCAGGGTCTCCAATCCGGCGCGATCAATTCGGTCGGCTCATTGACGCCTTCGCCAGGAACATTAACGAGCTTTGCGGGCGTTTCAGCGCATTCATGCCTAAGAGTGTCGAGGAGAGCTTAAGTGAATTTCAAAGACAAAGTCGTACTCATCACCGGCGCCGCGCAGGGCATCGGGCGCGCCACCGCGCTACAGTTCGCCGAACACGGCGCGCGAGTGATCGTTCATTACAACAACAACCGCGAGCAGGCCGAAAAGACGCTCGCCTTGCTAAATGGCGGTCAGCACGCGGCGATTCGAGCCGACATCACCGACGCCGACCAGTCGCGAGAACTGGTCGATAATGTAGTCCGCGACTATGGGCGGCTGGACGCGCTGATCAACAACGCCGCGATCTTCGAACTCCACCAGATCGCGACCATCGGTTATGACGAATGGCGAAAGGCGTGGCAGGATACGATCAACACCAACCTGATCGGGACGGCGAACGTGACCTTTTGCGCGGCCCAGCAGATGATCAAACAAGGCGGCGGAAGGATCGTCAATGTTTCTTCGCGCGGCGCATTCCGCGGCGAACCCGACGCGCCGGCTTACGGCGCGAGCAAAGCCGGTCTGAACGCGATGAGCCAATCGCTGGCTCAGGCCCTGGCCCCCCACAACGTATTCGTTTACGCCGTCGCGCCCGGCTTCGTCGACACGGAGCGCGTCGCATGGAAAGTGCGCGGCCCTGATGGCGGGGCCATAAGCAATCAAAGCCCTCTCAAGCGCGTGGCTAGGCCGGATGAAGTCGCCCAAACTATCCTGTTCCTTGCGTCGGAGGGGACAGATTTTCTGACCGGCTGCATTGTCGACATCAACGGGGCGTCTTATCTGCGCTCTTAAAGCAGTTTTCACATGGATGAATAGCCACAGAGGTCACAGAGAACACGGAGATATCATTAAATCCCCTCTGTGTCCTCTGTGTGCTCTGTGGCTAACCGTCTTCACGTGTCCCCCATGGTTGGCCAGTCTTTGTCGTAAAGGATCGTCATGAAGACCACACCTGTTTCAATTGAAGATTTGCAAGGAGTTTTTCCAGTGCCGCCGCTCGCGCGTAAGTACGACGCTCGGCGCTCGATCGATTTCGAGCAGAACAACCGCATCGTCCGTCATATCGCAGACGGCGGGCTGACGCGATTTCTGTACGGCGGCAACGCGTTTCTCTATCACGTCACGTTGTACGAATACGAAGCGTTGCTCGACTGGCTAAACTCATTCGCCGACGGTCTCTGGGCGATTCCGAGCCTGGGGCCGTCTTATGGACGCGCGACGGATCAGGCCTCGATTCTGCGCAGATATAAATTTCCCTGCGCGATGGCTCTGCCGTGCGGCGACCCGCGCGACGCTGAAGGCTTGGAAACCGGCCTGCGTGAGATCGCCGAGAGCGCGAATATGCCGCTCATCCTCTATCTTAAAGAGGAGAATAATTTCGGCTCGGACAAGGAAGCCGGATTGGATGTCGTGGCGCGATTGGTGGACGAAGGCGTCTGCGTGGCGATTAAATACGCGGTCGTCCGGCAAAACCCGACGGAAGACGCTTATTTGGATTCGCTGCTCAAACGGGTCGATCGCGCACGCGTGATAAGCGGCATCGGCGAACGCCCGGCGGTCGTCCACATGCGCGATTGGAGATTGCCCGGATTCACGACCGGGTCGGGCTGCGTCGCGCCCCGGTTGAGCGGACAGATTTTCGAAGCATGCCTGAAGGAGAATTACGAAACGGCGGAGGGACTGCGCGCGGAGTTTCTGCCGCTGGAAGATTTACGCGACGCATGGAGCCCGGCGAAGGTTTTGCACTTCGCCACCCAACTCGCCGGCATAGCGGAGACAGGCCCTATTGCGCCTTTTCTCTCCCAGCTTTCCGAAGAAAGGTTGAAAGAGATTGCGCCCGTCGCGCGCGCGTTGGCGGAGCGAAACGCGCGGCGCTGATTGTCGTTAGGGACGCCGGACAGAAAAATGCTGGAGAGAAAAATAGAGA
>DATEMG010000567.1:0-5894 GCA_035275805.1 Blastocatellia bacterium | reverse complement strand
TTTCATGGGACTCTGTTCGAGTTCCTGCGCAACTCGGCGTTCGACGCCAAAAACTACTTCGACCGCCCGAACGAGCCGATCCCGCCTTTCAAGCGCAATCAGTACGGCGCGACGGTGGGCGGGCCGGTAATCCTGCCGAAGATTAACGGCAGGGACAGGTTGTTCTTTCTCTTCAACTGGGAGGGATTGCGCGAGCGCAAGGCGCTTACCCGGACGCCGTCGCTTCCGCTCAAGGACTGGCGCAACGGCAATTTTTCAGGCTTCGCAACCATCTACGATCCGAGGACGCGCGTCTTCGACGCGGCGGGAAACGTGATCGGCGCCCCGACGCCGTTTCCAGACAACCAGATTCCTCTTGACCGCATTCATCCAGTGGCGAAGAAGTTGCTCGACTTTTACCCGCTGCCGCAGCAGGATCGAATCGGCGCCAACTTCGTCAACAACGAAGCGAGGCGGATTGACGCAGACCAGTACACATACCGGTTCGATTTCAACGAAAGCTCGAAGTCAAACTGGTTCTTCCGCCACAGCATCTCGCGCGAACTCGGCTATGATCCCTTCGCCATCCCGGACATGGGCATCAACACCGACACCGACGTGCATCAGGGCGTGCTGGCCAACACGCGCACCTTCGGATCGAACAAGGTCAACGACATCCGGTTCGGGGTGAGCCTCCTGGTGAACGCGCACATCTCGCCGCGAGCCAATACCGTCAATGTGGTCAAGGACCTCGGTATCAACCTGCCGAGCGACAACCCGCTCTATTGGGGCGTACCCAACATCGGCATCACCGGCCTTGACGGACTCGGCGAAGAGAGCGACGCGCCATTCATCAACTACGACACGACGATCCAGCTGGTGGACAACTTCTCGTGGACGCTCGGCAAGCATTCTTACAAATTCGGCGGCGAGACGCGCCGCGTGCGCTACAACCAGATCGGCGGCGTGGTCACGCGCGGGCGATTTAACTTCGACGGGCGTTACACGAACAACGGCGCGAGGACAGGCGCAACCGGCGGTCACCCATTCGCCGATTTCCTGCTCGGCCATTTCAACAACGCCGAAGGGCAGATCGGCGCGCCCATCGCCAACTTCCGCTCAAACTACTTCGCGCTCTACGTCCAGGACAACTGGAAAATCACGCCGAAGCTTACGCTCAATTACGGGCTGCGCTGGGAGAACGACCAGCCGTTTCTCGACAAGCACGACGCCATCGTCAATATCGATTTCCGCTGGGACAATTCGATGGAGCCGGTCTACGTGCGCGCCGGCTCGGGGGATCCGTTCGAAGGAGACCCGGCGTTCCGTCTGGCCCCGGACATCCAGTACGTGCGCGACGGGCGCTTAGGCAGGCGCGCCTACCAGAACGACCTGAACGATTTCGCTCCGCGGCTGGGCATCGCCTACCAGATATCGCCGAAGACCGTGCTGCGCACAGGCGCCGGGATTTATTACGTGCGCGACATCGGCAACGCCGTCTTCGACATCGTGCGCAACGCGCCCTTCACAATCCGCCGTAACGAACCGGCCGAATCTTTCCGGCCCAACTTGAGCTTCGAGCAACCGTTCGCGCGCACGGGCGCGCCGACCTTCATCCTGATCAACCAGTTCAACGAACGCACGTCCTATGTCGCGCAATGGTCGCTCGGGTTGCAGCGGGAGTTGACCGGCGACATGACGGTCGAGGCGACTTACTTCGGCTCGGCCGGCGTCAAGCTGAGACGGCTGCAAACCTACAACCAGACGCGTCCCACCCAGTTGGCGAACACCAACCTCTCACGCCCGTTCCCGAAGTTCGGCGGCTTCCAGGTGATGAACGCGCCGAGCCATTCCAGCTACCACGCGTTCTACCTGAAGGTCCAGCAGCGTTTCTCGCGCGGATTACAATTCATCAGTTCATTCGCCTGGGGCAAGTCAATTGACAACGGAAGCGGCATCCGCACCTCGGTCGGCGACAGCTTGACGCCGTCTGACGATTACAACCTCGAGCTTGAACGAGGGCTTTCGGCCTTCGACTTCCGCCGCCGCTGGACGTCGTCGTGGGTGTGGGAATTGCCCGTCGGCAAAGGCAAACGATTGCTCGGCGACAACCGGGCGGCCAATTTCGTATTGGGCGGCTGGCAATTGGGCGGCATCCTTACGTTGCAGGATGGTTTCCCGTTCACGGTCACCTGCGGCCCTGGCAATATCCAGAACGGCGGCGGCATCTGTTACCCCGATTCCACCGGGGTCAATCCGAATCTGCCCCGGAGTGAGCAAACCCGCACGCGGTTCTTCAACACCGACGCTTACGTAGACCGGACTCCAGCCGGCGGACCTTTCCGCTTCGGCAACACCGCGCGTAATTCGGTCATCGGCCCGGGCATCATCAGCTTCGACGCTTCGGCCAACAAGAAGTTCAACCTGACCGAATCGAAGTATCTTGAATTCAGGGCGGAGATCTTCAATCTTCCGAACCACCCGATCTGGAACCCCCCGGGGACGCAACTCCGGACGGCGACTTACGGCGTGATCAACAGCACGAGAATTGATTCGCGCCAGATCCAGTTCGCCTTGAAGCTGGTCTTCTGAGTCGATGGGCGATGCCGAGGATAAATAATAGAACGCGGATGACGCGGACGGGCGCGGATCATCGCGGATAAAGCCCGAAAAGATATGCCTCCATCCGCTGCGATCCGCGTCATCCGCGTTCTATTGATACGTTCTTGTCTGCAAACACTCAAGGCCGCGCGGGTGTAACGATTCGAATTACCGCGCAACGGTGTCGCTGCCGGGCTGGAAGCAGTGACGCCCTCAAATACTAAAACACAAACTACTCTAAGGAGACCATCTGATGTTTGGAAAGATTCTCACGGTCCTGACGTTCACTTGCGCTCTTTGCCTAAGCGTAACGGCGCAGGACGCCAAAAGCGTTCTCGAAGCGACGATCAAGAACATGGGCGACATCAAATCCGCTCAGTATTCCGGCAGTGGCGCCCAGTTCAACCTGGGGCAGAGTGTGAGTCCTGACACTCCCTGGCCGCGTACCGAACTCAAGAGCTTCACCCGCGCGGTTGATTACGACAAACAAGCCTCGCGAAATGAAGCAGTCGGTCCGCAGGCCCCGTTAGCTACGCAGTTCCTCGCGGGCGATAAGGCCTGGGGGCAGGGCGGCGCCAACCCCACGCCAGCCTCGCCAGCCGCCACTACCGAACGCCAGTTGCAGATCTGGCTGACGCCGCATGGCTTTTTGAAAGGCGCGCTGGCGAACAAGGCGACAGTGAAGAGGAGCGGCAAAGCGACCATTGTTACTTTCACCGCGCTGGGCAAGTATCGCGTGGTCGGCACGATCTCCGCTGATAACCTTGTCGAGAAGGTCGAAGCGCGACTCGACAATGCGGTGCTCGGCGATATGATCGTCGAGTCCACCTACAGCGATTACCGCGATTTCGGCGGCTTCAAATTCCCTGCGAAGATAGTGCAAAAGCAAGGCGGCCATCCGGTCTTCGATCTGACGGTGACGGAGGCGAAAGCGAATGTCGCTCTCGACCTTACCGTTCCCGACGCTGTGCGCCAGGCCACTACGCCTGCCGTACAGGTTACGTCGGAGAAACTCGCCGACGGCGTCTGGCATCTGACGGGCGGATCGCATCACAGCGTGGCGCTCGAATTCGCCGACCACGTCGCGGTGATCGAAGCGCCGCTCAATGAAGACCGGTCGAACGCCGTCATCGCCGAAGTGAAGAAATTGCTTCCCGCGAAGCCCCTCCGCTATCTGATCAATACGCATTATCACTTCGACCATTCCGGAGGTTTGCGAACCTACGTGGCCGAAGGCGCGACCATTATCACGCACCAGAGCAACCAGGCTTTCTATGAAACGACGTTCAAGGCGCCGCACACGCTCAACCCTGACCGCCAGTGGCGCGAAAAGAAGAAAGCCAAAATCCTGGCGATCGGCGCGAAGCACGTGATGTCCGACAGCGCGCGCGCCGTAGAGCTTCATCTTATCCAGGACAATCCGCACAATTCCGGCATCATCATGGCCTGGCTGCCGAAGGAGAGGCTGTTGGTGGAAGTGGATGTTTACACGCCGCTGCCGCCGAACGCGCCTCCGCCGGCCAATCCGAACCCCAATATGGTGAACCTCTACGAGAACATCCAGCGGCTCAATCTCGACGTGAACCGGATTGTTCCGCTGCATGGACGCGTCGTGGATCTCGCGGAACTGAAGAAAACCATCGGCAAGTAGGTGTCAGGTGTCAGGTGTCAGGTGTCAGTTATGCGAGACGCGATCGCGCTGACACCTGAACCCTGACACCTGGAACCTGGAACCTGACACCTGACACCTGAAAAAAAGACGTATGAACCGAATCCTTTCATCTATGCTCGTAGCGCTGATGCTGGCGCTCAACCTGCAAGCGCAGACCGCGCCGGACGCCGATGAACTGACCAGGCTGCTCAAAGAGTTTCTGGCCGGAGCCTCGCGCGACGACGCCGCGACGCATGACCGATTCTGGGCAGAAGACCTGATCTACACCGGCTCCTCCGGACGGCGGATCGGCAAGGCCGACATCATGCGCGGCGCGCGCTCGGCCCCTCCCCCGAAGCCCGGAGAGCCGACGACCTCCTACGGCGCCGAAGACATTCGCATTCAGCAATACGGCGATACCGCGATCGTCGCCTTCCGCCTGGTCGGGACGACCAGGAAGGAAGGGAAGACCGTGGTCTCGAATTACTTGAACACCGGAACCTTTCTCAAACGCAACGGCAAGTGGCAGGCCGTGAGTTGGCAGGCGACCAGAATGCCCCGCCCGGGAGAGGAGATCAAAAAAGAAATCGCCGCGGCGCAGACCGCCTTTCATCAGGCCATGCTCGCAGCTGATCTCAAAACACTGGAAGCGTTGGCGGATGAAAGTTTCATCTGGACGCATCGCAACGGAGAGCAAATGACTCGAAAGCAATTGCTCGACCAATTGGGATCAGGACAATTGAAATATTCGAAACTGGAGACCAATAATGTGACGATCGCCGTCTATGGCGATACGGCGATTGTGCGAGGCGCATCTTATACGTTGACGTTTGTCAACAAGGACGGCGATTGGAAAGCGGTGGCGATGCATACAAGCCGGCCTTGAACTCTCCGAAACCAAATCAATTGGGGCTCGCAGGAAAGAACGAGTCGATAGAAGGCGGATGACGCGGACAGGCGCGGATCATCACGGATAAAACCAGAAAAGGATCGGCGTCAATCTGCTCAATCCGCGTCATCCGCGTTCTATGAACACGCGCGCTGATGTGAAAACCGCTCTCGGCGCGTGACCGCTCACTCTCTCAGGAACGCGAGCAAGTCGGCGTTGACCTGATCCTTGTGAGTAGCGGTCAGGCTACTGAAGCAAATTGAGCTAATCCCCCGCCGCGGCCCGAACACTTTCTTTAAGCCGGGCGATGTCGCGCGACGGCGGCGCGCCAAACAATCGGCTGTATTCGCGGCTGAACTGCGAAGGGCTTTCATACCCCACTGAATGACCGGCGGTAGCGGCGTCCATAGCCTGCCCCAGCATCAGCCGGCGCGCCTCCTGCAATCGAAGCTGTTTTTGATATTGCAACGGACTCATGGCCGTAACGGATTTGAAACTGTGGTGGAGCGCCGATGGGCTCAGGCGCGCTTCGCGCGCGACGGTCTCGATCCGGAATGGCGCCGCGTAATTCCGTTTGAGCCAACCGATCGCCCGATTGACCGCGACCACCCGGTGATCGGTCATTGCGATTTGTCGCAAGCGGTCGCCATATTCGCCGGAAAGCAGACGATAGAGAATCTCCCGCTCGACGAGCGGCGCCAGGATAGGAATGTCATTCGGCGCTTCCAACATTCGCGCCAGTCGTAGGACCGCATCAAGCAGGGCAGGATCAAT
>DATEMG010000566.1:0-12798 GCA_035275805.1 Blastocatellia bacterium | reverse complement strand
TTCACACAGATCATAATCGTGCTCCTGCTGTCGGTGCTGCCGTGCGCCCTGTGGTTGTGGTATTTCTCCAGCCGCAGCCTTTACAAACGCCCGGCGCGTCGCGTGCTGGGCGTGACCTTCGCGCTCGGGGCGCTGGCGACAATCCCGGCTCTATTCTTGAACCTCGCCGGCCAATCGCTGTTCATAGACCTTTTCGGGCACACAGAGCGTTCGCACATTCTCACGCTCCTCTTCGTGGTCGGCCCCGTTGAAGAACTGCTCAAATTGCTGGTCGTCTATTTCTACGCTTATCGACGCAAAGAATTCGACGAGCCGCTCGACGGGGTGATCTTCAGCGCGACGGCGGCTTTGGGCTTCGCGGCGGTCGAGAACGTGTTTTACCTGGCGCGGAACGATCCGGCGCTTGTGTTGTTGCGCGGGCCGCTCTCGAATCCGGGACACGCCCTGTTTTCAGCCCTCTGGGGGTTGAGCCTGAGCAAGGCGAAGGCGGCGCCGAACATGATCGGGGCGCGGCTGCCGATCGTCGCGCGCGGCTTTCTCATGGCCTCGCTGCTGCACTCGCTCTTCGACCTGTTACTGCTGACCGCCGACCGGCTCAGCGTCGTCTTTTTCGCGCTTCTCATAGCGGTTATGGCCGCGTTGTTCTTCTGGGTGCGCTCGCGCATCAAATTTCACAGCGACACGTCCCCGCACCGCGAAGGCACTTTGTACATGCCGCTGCGCTGCTACTGTCAGGAGTGCGGCCTTATGGGTACCGCCGGAACGCGCTGCGTGGAGTGCGGCGCCTTAATCACGGAACCCGAAGAATTGGACCTCTGCCCCATCTGTTCGATCGCCCAACGTCAGGGCGCCGTGTTCTGTTCGCGCTGCGGCGCCAATGTCAAACTGCCTGCGAAAGAAAACCTCGACACCCGCCCGCACTTCGTCTCGGTCTCGACTCTGGGAGAAGAGCGCATCGCCTACATCCTCAACGATGCCGAAGTCTCAGTCGGCCGCACGCTCAACAATTCCTTCGTAATCGAGCACCCTTCCGTCTCCAAACGTCACGCCAAACTGATGGCCATGGAGGACGCATACACGCTTTACGACCTGGAGAGCAGCAACGGCACCTTCGTCAACGGCAAACGCGTCAAAGAGACTAAACTGGCTGACGGCTGCGCGGTGCGCTTCGGACGCGCTCAATTCGTTTACCGCGCTCAGATGAGCGCGAATAATAGCGGACAGGAGAGCAAGCAGAAGGTGAATGAACCGCAGAACTAGTAGCCCGTCACGACCACGTATAATGCGAGTGTTTGTCTCCTCCACTTTCCGCGACATGCAGGACGAGCGTGAGGAACTGATCAAACGCGTCTTTCCACAACTCAGGCGACTTTGCGAGGAGCGAGGAGTGAGTTGGGGGGAGGTCGATCTCCGGTGGGGCATCACTGATAAAGACGCCGAGGATGGGCGCGTATTGCCAATCTGCCTGGCGGAAATTGATTATTGCCGCCCCTTTTTCATCGGGCTGCTCGGACATCGTTATGGCTGGATACCGCCGGACAGCATCCTGGCAAGCCTAGCCGCAGACGAACAATTCTCCTGGTTGAATAACCACAAGCAAAATAGCGTGACAGAGCTTGAAATCCGGCATGGCGCTTTAAATCATCCGCCTTCGCAAGCCAGAGCTTTTTTCTATTATCGCAATGACGCTTACCTCGAACAGGCGGCTGCTGGAAGTGGCCGCGCTGGCTTCCAACCGGAAGGTGACGAGGCCAGGCTCAAACTGGATCTTCTCAAAGACCGCATTCGCCAGAGCGGCTTTCCAGTGCGCGAATACGCCTCACCGGTCGACGCTGGGCGGATGATCCTGGCCGACCTCAAAGCCCTGATCGAAGAACTGTTTCCTGCGGTCTCAACTCTTTCCCAGGTCGAAGAGGAGACGGCGGCGCACCGCGCCTGGGCGGAGAAGCGGAGCGAGGGGTACATCGGAAGAGAGGAAGACTTCGAACGGTTAGATGCCCACACGGCAAGCGACGACCCGCCGTTGATTGTCACGGGTAAATCCGGCGCGGGCAAATCGGCGCTGCTTGCAGCCTGGGCCGGTCAACGATCGGGTTACCTGCCAAAACTCGAACTCGAATCGCAATCGTTTGCGAGCAATTTGAAGAGGAAGCTTCGCAAATTGACCCGGCCGTCGCCCGATCCCGGCGACGCGGCGGGCGAATTTATCTTTACGCATTTCATTGGCGCGACCGCGCGAAGCGCAGATCGGGCGGCGATACTGCGACGCGTCATGACCGCGTTGAAGGATAATTTCGATCTGCCGTTGGAAATTCCTGCGAATCCCCAGGCGCTGCCGACGGCCTTCGCCAATTTCCTGAGCGTTGCGGCTGCGCGCGGCAGGCTGGTTTTGATCATTGACGGACTCGACCAGCTTGCGGATCGCGACTCGGTGTCGCCACTTGCCTGGTTGCCGGACGCGATTCCGGCGAAGGCTCGTCTGATTATCTCCGCCGCGGAAGGCTGGGCGTCCGAGGAATTGCAGCGCCGAAGATGGCCGATGATGAAGGTCGATTCGCTAAAGATCGGGGAGCGCGAGCGGCTGATCATTGATTATCTGGGCCGGCGGTACCGCAAGAAGCTTGGCGAGGCGCATGTCAGGCGGATCGCTTCCGCCAGGCAGGCAGAGAACCCGCTCTATCTCAGAACCCTCCTGGAAGAACTGCGCGTCTTCGGTGTACACGAAGAGATTCCGGACAAAATTGCCGATTATTTGCGGGCGAATTCAACCGAAGACCTATACACAATCGCGCTGGCCCGTTATGAAAAGGATTACGAGGGGGGGCGGCAATCCCTGACGCGCGATGCGATGCGGGCGCTGTGGGCGGCGCGCCATGGGTTGGGTGAGAGCGAATTGCTCGATCTGCTGGGCAAGCCCGGCGACCCGCTGCCGATGGCTTTGTGGTCGCCGCTCCATCTCGCCGCGCGCGAATCGTTCATAAACAGAGACGGCATCCTCACCTTCTTTGATCAATCTTTACGAAAGGCGGTCGAAAGGGAGTATCTGGCCGACGATCGCGAGAAAAACGTCGCCCGTCGCGAACTGGCCGATTACTTCGCGAGCCGCCCGCTCTCCTCGCGCAAGATTGACGAACTGCCCTGGCAATTGACCGAACTGCGGGCATGGCAAGAGCTGGCTGAACTCCTGTCCGTCCCGGAATTTTTGGACGCGGCATGGCGCGCACATCAGTTCGAGATCAAAGCCTATTGGGCGATGATCGAAGGCAATTCAGAGTTGCGTCTGGCTTCCTGTTATCGCCCGATCATTAATTCGCCCGAGAAATATCCCGAGTGTCTGATGACTCTCAGCCTTCTGTTAAGCGAGACAGGGTACCCGGATGAAGCGTTGAGTTTGACCGAGCGCCTTGTAATGCGGTCGCGAGGCGCGTCGAATCTGGACGATCTACAGGCCGGTCTAGGGCTACGCGCCGTCCTGCTCAAGCGGCGCGGGAGATTGCGCGAGGCGTTGGAGGTCTTGGCAGAACAGGAGCGGATCTGCCGGCGGGCGGCCAATTCGGCCGCGGCGGCGGCCAATCTGGGCAATCAAGCTGTGATCTTGCAGGAGCAGGGATTGTTCGATGAGGCGCTGCTGCGTCATCGCGAAGAGGAAATGATCTGCCGCCAATTGCAGGATGAGGCCGGCCTGGCCGCCTCGCTAGGCAATCAGGCGATCATCTTGCAGGCCCTGGGCGACATTGGCGGCGCGCGCAAACTGATGCGCGAACAGGAGCGCATCTGCCGTCAGATCGGCGACCTCTCGGGGTTGCAAAAGAGCTTGGGAAATCAGGCGATACTGCTCGCGCGCGAAGATAAATTGGAGAAGGCGCTGAATCTGCACCAGGAAGAGGAGCGACTATGCCGGCGCTTGCTAGACCTGGCGGCGCTGCAGGCCTGTTTGGGAAATCAGGCGATCGTTTACGAAGAACTGGGCGATTACGATCAGGCGCTAGAATTGCTCGATCGCAAAGAACAGATTTGCAGCGACGAATTGAAAGACCCTTCAGGGCTCGCGCGGACGCTGACGCAAAAGGCGCGCCTGTTCGCCGAAAAATTGAATCAGCTGGATTACGCCCTGCCTCTTGCCGAAAAAGCGGATAAACTGGCCGCCGAACACGAGTTGATTCAGTTACGGCGGCAGACGCGCAAGCTGTTGCAATGGATTCGGTCGCGGTTGCGGTAATTGTCAGGTCGAGTGAAGTTCATTGGTCGAGCTTAGGCAATTGCATGACGCCCAGCCCCCGCTTGACCTGTTCGCCGTCTTTGGCGACGCCCAGAAGTCGGCGAATCTCCTGGATGAGATTGATTACGTCTTTCTCTTCCTCATTCAGTTTCCGAGAGCCACGAAGCCTATCCGACACGCCTGGGCTCACATTCCAGCGTAGCGTGCGGGTTACTGTCTTGGGCGCGCCGGCCGAGGCCTCGTCGGCGAGCCGGACCAGCTTTTCCACAGGAAAGCGCGGCCCCAACTGGCCGTTGAAAGCCATGCGAAACATCCGTTGCAAGGTGGTGAACTCGCTTAGATCATCGAGGATCTCGTGATCGCGTCCCCGGTTCTTGGTCCGAACCGCGCTGAGCACTTTGCTGTGAATCTCATTTTTGAGGTGTGGAAACTCCCAGGGCAGTGAATATGCGTGGCTCTTCTCGCCATAGCTGAATCTAGGCGGCGTGGTGAAAGCGATTTGCAGCATAAAATCGAAAGTCATCGTAGGCCGCGCGCCGTCGAGCGTCATGAATTCCTCCGGAACCGATTTGAATTCCCGCTCTCGCACTCCGCTCCAGACCACGAATCGCGGCGGAAGTCGCTCCCAGTCCTTTAGCAGCGTCTCCCTGTCCAACGCGGCGTTGAGCTCCCCCTTCGCCCAATGGTCGATCGCTTGAATGAATTCCGACAGCGTGGCGGAACGTTTGGCATGATTGAGCATCGCGCTGACCAGCGACTCGTCGAAAAACTCATTCTTCACCGTCAACGGCGAGAGTTCAGGATTGTCCAACGAATCGGCGTCGGCCAGCGCTTTATCCGCCATCTTCAGGGTATCCGGATTTTGGACTATCGAACTTAAAGCCTGCTGGAGCCGGAATAGCTGCAGGACCCGCTCGGCTGACCACTCCCTTTCAAGCGCCGCCAACAATCGTTGCGCCCAGGCCAGCTTGTATAGGGCCGCGTGTGCGTAAACCCGCTCAATAGCTGCGCGGCGCGCATCACGCAGTTTCTGGTCCAGGCTCGTGTATTTATCCACGAAGCGATCCAATTCGATCGCGCGGTAACCCAGGGGCGTATCGACCAGCGTAGGGTGAAGCAGAATTTTCAGTTCAGGCAGCGGCGCGGCGGAAGCCATGGTCACAGCCACCGGGCGTCCGTCGGCGGCATAGTTGAGGGCCTGATAAACCAGGCTCATTCGGTGAGGACGCGATGGGAATTTACGCCCGCTCGCATCCACAAGAAGGAGGCGAACGTCCCGACCTTCAATCTCCCAATCCAAGTTGACGAAATCAGGATTCGCCGAGGACGCATCATCCGGTTCACGTCCAATCAGGACTCCGCCGACGCGCGAAAACCCCCGTAACGCTCCGAAACTGCGCGCGCGCGCGAAAGACTCTTTGGCCATGTCTATGACCATATCTGCGTTCATTGGGAAAAGACCACTTCTGCTCGATCCGTGAAGCATTATCCCGCGCGGCGTCCGCTGATCTGCGCGCAATTGACTCGGGAACCAATCCTGGTAAAGCGCCAAACTATCGGCAAGTGGTTCAGTCGCGATCAAAGAGCGGGTCCCTAATATTTGTCGGAGCTCTTCGATCTTGCTTGCGGCCCCAGGTGAATCGACGTGCGGCTCTGGCACGGCGTCAACGCTCGGAGGGTAATCCGCCATTTTCTTATTGATCTCACGCACAGGCAGTCTGTTAGCCGTCTCACGCACGTTACGCATCACCGACTGGAACTCGGCCAAGTTCGACCAGCCTCCGCCCGAGCCTGGTCCACGCGGCGGACCAGGCTTTACCGGATTCGGCCCTACGCTCTGATCACCTGAACCCTCGGGATTTTCAGGACCCGGACCAGATTTGCCCTCTCCGACGATATTGAAGAGAAAGACCCATCCTCTATGTTTCTGTGTCAAATGCCATTTTCCCCGATCCCATTTCACATCCGACGCGCGGACAAAATTCCCAAGTTCACCGGACTTCAAATCGACTATCGCGGCGATTACGTGATGCATCATCGCGTAATTGATGTCATAAATGTTCGCGGGTTTCTGGAAGTCTTGCCGCAGATCGCGGAACAGCGCCCAAATCTTTTCTTTGATCGCCGGCGAGCGCTTCGACAAATCCGCCAACTCTGAGTAGACGCGCTTGCCTTCTTCAGTAACAGGGCCGTGTGTTTTGGCCGCCTGCTCGGCGGCGGCGGCCACCTCGCGCTCAAGCGGGCTCAAATCGTCCAAGCTCGAGCTGGACTGGCGCTCCTGCCACGGCGTCTTCGTTCGCTGCGCCGCGCGCCGGAGAATCTCTCCGCGCACGGCCGCCGAGCGCCACTTGTACCAGTCGTTCGCGGTAGGATCGTAGGACGTGTCTTTTGGCGGCGTATTGGGCGTTGATTCGTCCCAGAAGCGCTGCGAGAGGTTGGGATTGAACGTCGCGGCTTCATAGGCGCGCGCGATTTCCTGCAGCATCGCGTCGTCTTCCTGGCTCAACTCTTTTTCCGGCTTGCCCAGTTTCTGCTTGGCCTCTTGCCACTCACGTTCGATGCGTAGATTTTCCAACCTGACCAGATGATCATCGAGCATCTTTCGCGTGCCGACAGAGTAGACGCCCATCAAAGACGGCACGAGAAGAATAAAATTGATCAGGAAAATGAGCCGGGAGCCACGTCCAACGCTGATTAGCAATCCGCGGCTCATGAAGAAGGCGCTCGTTTTCTCCCGCCAATTGCGCGGGCGCGGCAATTCGGCCTCTTCAGGATCTATATTTTTGATACGACGCTGAACATCCAGAGAGTGGAGTTGCTGCCTCAGGAGGCCAATCTGATTGATCACCTCCTGCCGCAATTCGGCGACTTTCGGCTCCGATTGGTCACGCCGGCCGAGCGACCTCAAAGCTTCGTCCGCCTCCATGATTCGCGATTGTATCTCGGACATTTCGCCGGTGGGCGGCAAATCCTCCCATTTGCCATCCTTGTATTCCCGCTCGACCCGCTCCAGTTCGCTCCGATGAACTTTGGCAAAGGCTTCAGCCATTCGCTGCGTCCCTCGACGGCGCGCATAACTGCCGAGCGCCGCAACCAGGAGAATTATCACCGCGGAGCCCCAGCTCGGCCCGAATCCGCTCAGCCAATCACGCCACTGGCGAACCATGCTGATTGTCGCTGTAAGGCTTTTGAGACTGGTTCCGCCCATCGTCTGCAATACCAGCACGATCGCGATGATGGCCACGGTCGTCAACGTCGTGATGAGCAGTAGCGTGCGAGAAAGGCCGGCCAACGCAAACAATCCCCATTGGCCGAGGTTCGCCGTTGATGGCGCAATCTTCAGGCGGCGTTCGATTGCAGGAACCCAGAAGTAATGACACAAGGCGAATAAGCCCAGACTGATTAGAAGAAAAGGGAGCAGCTGCATAGGCTTAATTTTACTGATCGAGTTTGGGCAACGGAGCGTTGCGTTCCCGGCTAATCTGCTCGTCGTCTTTCGCGACGCCCAGGAGCCGGCGTATTTCGATTGCGAGCTGGGTTATCTTCGGATCTTCGCCGCTCAACTCGCCGAGCGCCGTCATCATTTCGACGGCGCCGGGCCGCGCGTTCCACCGCAGGGTTCTGGTTGCCGTCTTGGGAGCTCCGCTCGCCGTCACGTCGCTCAGCAGCGCCAATTTCTCCACTGGAAAATTCGGGCCAAGATATCCGTTGAAGGCCATTCGGAACATACGCTGGAGGATGGTGAATTCGGCCACGTCACTGAGGATGGTCTTCTCGCGGTCCTGTGTGATGTTTTTGATCACCTGTTCCTGAATCGTGTTCCTGATTGACGGGAACTCCCATGGTTGTGAATCGCTGAAGCTTTCGGATTGTTCCGATTGTCCCTCGGAGCCGAAGTAAGGTGGCGTAGTGAAGGCGATTTGCAACATGAAATCGAAAGGCTTCGGCGCCGCTGCGCCATCCAGCCACATGAAATTCGCCGGGTCGGAATCGAACTCCCGCTCGCGTACACCGCTCCATACCTCGAAATCAGGCGGAAACCGAACCCAGTTATTGAGCAGCGTCTCTCTGTCCGACGCGGCGTTGAGCTCCACCTTCGCCCAATAGTCAATCGACTGAACGAATTGCGGGGGCTCGGAGGAGAGTTTGGCATACTTCAGCATCGCGCTGACCAGTGACTCGTCGAAAAACTCCTTCTTCACCGTCAACGGCGAGAGTTCGGGATTGCCCAACGAATCGGCGTCGGCCAATGCTTTCCCGGCCATCTTCTGGATTTTCGGATTTTGGACGACGGATCTCAGCTCCTTCTGGATCTGCCCCACTGAAGTGTTTCCCTCAAGCGCAGCCAACAACCGCTGCGCCCATGCTAGCTTGTAGAGAGCCGCCTGGGCGTAGACCCGATCCATAGCTTCGCGGCGCGCCTCACCCAGTTTCTGGTCCAGGCTGGTGTATTGATCCACGAAGCGATCCAACTCAACCACGCGGTAACCCAGCGACGTGTCAATGAGCGCCGGGTGCAACAGAATCTTCAATTCTGTCACCGGCTTTGCGCTGGCCATTGTGACCGCGAGCGGTCGCCCGTCGGCCGCGTAATTCAGCGCTTGATACACCAACGTCATGCGGTGCGGCTGCGAACGGATCTTCCGTCCGTCGGCAGTCACCAGAACCAGGCGGATGTTTTGTCCTTCGACCTCCCATTGCATATCAGCGCAATCGAGTTTGGAGGCCATGAAGTCCGACGGCTCACGCCCGATTAATACGCCGCCTACACGCGAAAAGCCGCGCAGCCCACCGAAGCTGCGCGCGCGGAGGAAACTCCCGCGCGAGGCGTTTGAACTTGCTATGTTGACCCCGGAGCCGCCGACGCGAACGCCTGTTCCGCCGGAACCAAAACCGCTGCCGCCCGGACCGCCGCCGGATCTAACGCCGCCGCCTCCTCCTCCAAAGCCGCCACCGCTCCCAGTTCCCGCCGCGGCGCCTTCCTCAGCAGAAATCGCCATACCGCGATAAGTCCTCCGGTCGGCGTCGAGCTGTCCCGGAAACCAGTCCTGATATAGCGCCAACGCGTCGGCTAACTGCGCCGATGCTCCGGCGCGGCCTAGAGTGCTGTTGTAACGCATAAGGTCTTCAACCTTCGCCGAGGCTTTTGGCAGGTCGGCGTGGGGTTCGGGGAGAGCGTCTATGCTCGGGGGGGAATAGTTGGTCTTTGTGTTGATGTTGTCTATGGGCAGTTTCTCGGCGACGGTACGCATAATGTTCTGATATTCGGCGAAATCGTACGCGCTGCCGCGAAAACCCGGCGAGGCGGTCTCGCCGAGATTATTGAGCGCGCTTTCGAGAGCTTCGTTTCCCATCAAACCGAAAACGAACTGGCGAAGGCGATCCTGATGCGTGATTCTGAACTTGTTACGGTCGAATTTGACGCCCGTTGATTGAATAAACTTATCGAACCCGCTCGATTCGAAACCCGTCAATGTCGATGCGACGTGAGTAAGCGTCATACGAGTGAGGTCGTAAACCTTCGCCGGTCTTTGGAATTCGCGGAAGCCGATTCGTACCTTCTCCATGAAAGACGGCGAGCGTTTCGCTATGTCTTCCAGCTCCAGATAAGCCTTCTGACCGATCGGAGTGAGCGGGCCGCGCTTATTCAGCGCCCCTTCAGGCAGGACGAGGATTTCGCGCTCGACCGCATCCAGGGAAGAGACCTTCGAACCGGACGGATGTTGCTCCAGTAAGGTCGGCGAGCGGTGGACCGCGCGGGTGAGAATCTCCTGGCGAACAAGCGACGAGCGCATCGTGTACCAGGCGACGCGCGCCGCCACGTGTGGAACCGGCATCGCCGCCTCAAATTCACGCGCCACGTTCCGCAGCGTCTCTTTGTCTTCCTCGCTCAACTCGCCCTTAGGCTCGCCCAACTGCGCCTTTGTCTTGTCCCACTCTTTCTGGTCGAGTTCGACGCGCAGTTCCTGCAATTTGACGACGTGTTCGTCGAGTATCTTTCCTGTTCCGATGGCATAAACGCTCATCAACGACGGAGCCAGCAGGATGTAGCTGGCCAAAAACAGCGCTCGCGAGCCGGCGCCGAGACTGGCCATCAAGCCGCGACTCATCAGGAAAGCCTGAGACTTCTCCCATCGCGTGCGCGGCCTGGGCAGTTCGGCCTCTTCAGGGTCGAGCTTGAGATTGATCCGGCGATGTATGTCCAGAGACTGATGGTATTGCGCCATCTCCTGAACCTGCCTTGTCAAATGTTGCTGGGCTTGAGCGACCTGCGGATCGGAAGGATCATGTTGGCTGATCTGCTCCAGGATTTCATCGGCTTCTATGATTCGAGCCTCCAGTTGTTTCATATCAGGAGTCGGCGGCAACTCTTTCCATTCCCCTTCATTGTATTCCGTCTCTAGCCGCTCCAGCTCACGGTCGAATACTCTTTTGAAGGCCGCTTCCATCCGCTGTTTGCCTCTGCGGCGCGCGTAAACACTCAGGGCGATCACCATCACGGTGATTACTATCCCTCCCCACACCTGGCCGAAACCTTCCAGCCACGATCGCCATTGCTGTACGGTTCTGATCGAAGACGTCAACTCGGCCAGCGTTACGCCGCCGAACGTCTGCAGGATTGTCACGATCAAGATGATCGCAGCCGTCGTCAGCGTGGTGATCAACAACGCCCCTCTCGCAAAGCCTGCGAACGCAAGCAGCGCCCCCTGTCTGATAGACGCTATCGTCGAATCCACACGCATACGTCGCTCGATAGACGGGACCCAGAAGTAGTGACACACCGCGAGGACACCAAGACTAGCAAGAAAAAATGGAATCAATCTCATCGGTAATTTCCTCCAGTGTTAGAAAGCTGAAGATACGGACAAACAGCCTGCTGTTATCGATTGCGCCAACCGATAGTTGTTCGCGATTCGTTTATACAGTCCCGTTCTCGCCCGGAAGAGTCAGGGAAATTACTTTGGTAGTGGGGTAAGAGCTGAATGGCGCGCCATAATTACCACGATTAGCATTAGACGTCAATTTTATTTTTAGCAAGGCGCTTGGTGATGAGAGCAGGAAGTCCGGCGTAGTTTTTGTCGCAGAGTCAGTTTCCTGTCCGCTTCCGGGATGGCCTGATCCCGGAAGCGGACATCCGAAACGCTGCGAGATCTGCCCTCTCAATCTTAAAGTGAGCAACTGCTGAATTTATCTTATTAGCCAGGATGGCATGCAAGTTGGTATTCCCTTCAATGGTTCGATTATCCGATGAGCCTTCACATCGCGTTGCGACGTTCTGAAAGGATGAAAGAGGCGCCAATGAACACACTATGGCAGGATTTGCGCTTCGGCGCGCGGATGATGGTTAAAGCGCCGGGCTTCACCCTCATAGCCGTTTTGTCCATCGCGTTAGGCATTGCGTTGAACTCGGCGGTCTTCACGTTCGTCAACGGAATGCTGTTCAAGCCGATGCCTGTTCGCGATCCGGAGGGTCTGGTCGCGCTCTACACCATTGAGCCGAACTCGATCTACCCCGGGCAATTCTCTTATCCCGACTACATTGATTACCGCGATCATAATCAGGTCTTCAGCGATCTGTTCATTCGCCTCACCACTCAGGGGCTCAGCCTCAAAGGGCGCGACGGCGCCGCCGAGATGGTGTGCGGCGAATTGGTCACGGGCAATTACTTCACCGGATTGCGGCTCGACCCAGAGATCGGACGGCTGTTCACGCCCGATGATGACAAAAGACCTGGCGGTCATCCGGTCGCCGTGCTGAGCCACGCCTTTTGGCAGAGGCGGTTTGGCGGCGCCCCAAACGTCGTCGGGCAGATCGTCAAACTCAACGGCCACGATTTCACCGTCATCGGCGTGGCGAAGAAGGGGTTTTCAGGCACGCGCCGATTCGGCTGGATTCCCGACGTCTTTCTGCCGCTGATGATGTACGCGCAGGCGCTCCCCGGAACCAGTGAGAGCTTCCTGTCGGATCGCGGCAATCGCAGCTTTAATATCAACGGCAGACTTCGTGACGGCGTGACAATCGAGCAGGCGCGGGCCGCAATGAACATATTCGCCGGGCGGCTTGCCAACGATTATCCGCAAACCAACGCGAACCTGGTTATCGGGATGATCCCGGCGAGTACGAAGGTTCATCCCGCAGTCGCGCTAATGGGCATACTGTCGAAGATGATCGGGGCGATGATGGGGCTGGTCGGGCTGGTGCTGCTGGTGGCCTGCGCGAACGTGGCGAACCTGTTGTTGGCGCGCGCGACAGCGCGGCGCAAGGAGATCGCCGTGCGCCTGGCGATGGGCGCGAGTCGCGGTCGCCTCATCCGTCAACTGCTGACCGAAAGCGTCTTGCTCTCGACGCTGGGCGGTTTGGCGGGGCTGGTTCTGGCGGTCTGGCTGAGCGACCTGTTCAGATTCGCCGCCCCGAAGGTCGACTTCGATACGGCGGATTTCGATTACGACCTGAGCCTCGATTATCGGGTGCTCGGTTTCACTCTGGCTGTCTCGGTGTTGACGGGCGTCATTTTCGGACTGGCACCGGCGCTGCAATCCTCGCGCCCCGATCTTGTCACGACGCTGAAGGGCGAATC
>DATEMG010000565.1:0-3840 GCA_035275805.1 Blastocatellia bacterium | reverse complement strand
TCCACTCCCCACTCCCCACTCCCCACTCCCCACTCCCCATTCCCCTACTTGACCGGCGTTCGAACCGTTCAATATGCTACGGGATGAGACCTGAGATTTTCTTGGAATAAGCTATGGGTTCATCGAAGCGATTGATCATCGCCATTATTGTGTGTCTCATTCCATGCGCGGGCGCGATTGAAGCTCAGACGGCGAAAAAGAGTCGCGGCGAGGCGTCGCCGCGACCACGGTCGGGCGTCTCTATTCAAAAGCTGCGTGCGGCTGTGCGCGCGAATCCGCGCAACGCCGAGGCCCGCAATGCGCTCGGCCTCGCGCTGGGCAAGAGCGGACAACTAAACCCGGCTGTCGCCGAATTCCGCGAAGCGATTGGGCTTAGGCCGGACTATCTCGACGCCTGGACGAATCTCGGCGTGGCGCTCGAACAGAAAGGCGATCTGGAAGGCGCGCTCGAAGCCATTCGCAAGGCGGTGGAATTGAACCCCGACGACGCCGAGCTTCATATTTCGCTCGCCTCTCTGTTGCATCGGCAACAAAGGCTCGACGAGGCCATCGCCGAATTTCGCCACGCGGCGAGGCTCAAGCCCGATTCGGCCGAAACTCACACCAACGTCGGATTCATCCTCGCCCAACTGGGCGACCTCGAAGGCTCGATGAAATCCTTCGAGGAGGCGATTAAGGTCAAACCCGACCTGGCCGAGGCCCATTACTATCTGGGCAACGGCAAATTTCTGGTGGGCGATTTCGCCGCTGCCATCACGTCTCTGCGCGAGGCAGTGAGGCTGAAGCCGAACGACGACAGGTCGCTCCAGGCTCTCGGGGCGGCTCTGCTCCGCCGCGCCACGCCCGCCGACGTCGCTGAGGCCGTGGTCGTGATGCGCCGCGCCGTGAAACTGAAGCCGCAGTTCGCCGACGCGTTAACGGGCCTCGGCATTGCTTTGCGAGAAAGCGGCGAGACCGAAGAATCGATCTCCGTTCTGCGAGAGGCGGTCAAGCTTAAACCGAGCATGATTGAGACGCGCAACAACCTGGGGTTGTCGCTGCTCGGCAATAGAAGTTACGACGCGGCGATCTCCGAATTCCAGGAGGCGATCAAACTCGACGACCAGAGCGCTTCCGCGCATCTCAACCTCGGGCTGGCGCTGATGCAGAAGGGCGACGTCACTGGCGCGGTCGCGACGTATCAAAGGCTGATCGGGTTCGCGCCCGATCACCCAGGGGCGTATTACAATCTTGCGCTGGCGTACAAACGCAAAGACGATCTCGATGCGGCCGTTGAGACGCTGCGGAAACTCATAACAATGCAGCCCGATTTCGCCGACGCGCATTTCACGCTAGGCGAGATCTACGTCCGGCAGGGGAAATTCGATGAGGCGAAGCCGGAATTGGGCGAGGCTGTCAGGTTGAAGCCCGATGACGCCGAAGCCCGCTATGCGCTCGGCAACGCAATGCAGCGCAAAGGCGAGACCGACGCCGCCATCGCCGAATTCCGCGCGGCGATCAAATTGGCGCCTGGCAATCCCGAATTTCATAACTCGCTTGGCGCCGCGCTGCGGCAGAAGGGCGAGGCCGAAGCCGCCCGCGCCGAACTTCAAGAGGCCGCGCGTCTGATCAAAATCAAACAGGACCGCGAAGCCGCCCTCGCCGCCGTCAACACCGGCGTCCAACGGCTCAAAGAAGGCAAATTGGATGAGGCCATCGAACGGTTCGAAGCCGCTACCAAACTCGACCCCGAATCGGCGCAGGCCTGGTATCAATTGAGCGCCGCGTTGAAAAAGAAAGGACAGACCGCCGCTTCGCAAGAGGCGCTGCGAAAAGCTGAAAAATTCGATCCGAAGTTGAAAACAAAAACAGACTCGAAGAAGTAGAGAGGCAGTGCCGATAAAAAATGAAGAGACTCGCCATCGCAATTCCTTATACGGAAGATAAACAGTTTGAAACCTTAGCCCTACAACTCACCGCCCATCCGCTTGTAGAAGAGGTCCTGTGCCTGCATCAGAACGCGCCGCCGTCATTGCCTCCCTCTTTGCCTGGGGATGTGAAGGCGGTCAACGTGGACGCGTTCTTTTCCGGCCTTGCGATCAACTCTTTGATCGAAGCATGGCGGACCGATTATTTGCTGCTGATCCTGCCCGGAGGCCGAGTGGAGCTTGGCGCGCGCGCGCCGGAAAGACTGGTTCAGGTGGCGGACGACTCGGGCGCGGCCCTCGTCTATTCCGATTTCCGCCAGCAGAACGGCGCCGAGGTTGTGGATCATCCGTTGATCGATTATCAACTTGGCGCCATACGCGACAACTTCGATTTCGGCTCAGTGGTTTTGCTCTCGCGCGAAGCGGTCGTGAAGGCTCTGCGCGATCATGGCGAAATCTCGCCCGACATTCGATGGGGCGGGCTGTATGACTTGCGGCTCAAACTTTCGATCAACTCCACGATCTTTCGCATTCCCGAACCGCTCTACACGCGAGCCGCGGCCGATTTGCGGGCGAGTGGCGAGAAGATTTTCGATTACGTCGACCCGCGAAAACGCGACTACCAGATCGAAATGGAGAAGATCGCCACCGAGCATCTCGAACGCATCGGCGCGCGGTTGGAGCCGCGCTTCGCCGAACTGCCCGAATCGCGCGAAGTGTTTCCGGTCAAGGCCAGCGTCATCATCCCGGTGCGCAACCGCGTCAAAACGATCGCCGACGCCGTGCGCAGCGCGCTCTCTCAGAAGGCCGACTTCCCGTTTAACGTCATCGTCGTTGACAACCATTCGACTGACGGCACGACCGATCTGCTCCGCAATCTCGCGGCTGATAATGACAAGCTGATTCATATTGCGCCGGCGAGGACCGATTACGGGATCGGCGGGTGCTGGAACGAAGCGATCTATTCGCCGTATTGCGGGCGCTACGCGGCGCAACTCGATTCGGACGACGTCTATTCGAGCGAGAATACGCTGGCGCGGATCGTCGCGGAGTTCGATTCCGCCAGGTCCGAGAATAAAAGCTACGCGATGGTCATCGGCTCGTACACTATCGTCGATTTCGATCTGAACGAATTGCCGCCGGGGCTGATCGACCACCGCGAATGGACGCGCGAGAACGGGAGGAACAACGCCCTACGCATCAACGGGCTTGGCGCGCCGCGCGCGTTCGACGTGACCGCGCTGCGGCGGATCGGTTTGCCGAACACCAGTTACGGCGAAGATTACGCCGTGGCGCTGCGCGTCAGCCGCGAGTACGAGATCGGGAGGATTTACGATTCGCTCTATTTCGCGCGCCGGTGGTCTGGCAATTCCGACAGCGCGTTGCCGTTGGCGACAATGAACCGCTACGACGCTTACAAAGACCGGCTGCGGACGATCGAAATGCTCGCGCGACAGCAGTTCAACGCGCGGAAGCGGGCGCCGCGGCGCGACATAATGAGGGCGAAATGAGCTGGAAGGAAAGGGTCGTTGACATAGAAGAGCTGCGGCCGTACCTGCCGAACCATTCCGAGCCGGATTTTCGCGGCCTCGTAAAAGGGCTGGCCGAGCAGCAGTTGGCGACGTGGCCGATGCTGCGCGACGCGGTGGCGGGACTGGCGCGCGTGGAATACAAGAGGGTTCGGGTGAGAGGCTCGGAAGTCCTCGCTCAGTTCAACCCGCAGAGGATCGTCAGCACGGGGGCGAAGGTTGACGCGGCGACGATCAAACAACGTCCGTGCTTTCTCTGTGCGGAGAACCTGCCGCCTGAAGAGCGCGGAATAGCCTTCGGCGCTGATTTCGTCGCGCTCTACAACCCATTTCCAGTTCTGCCGCGACACCTGGTAGGCGCCTCCCGCCGTCACATTCCACAAACAATAGAAGGCAATTTCGGG
>DATEMG010000564.1:0-2311 GCA_035275805.1 Blastocatellia bacterium | reverse complement strand
CAGATCGGCGCGCGCGCCACCGACTCCGAGGCGCCGAATCTCAACGTGGTTAACGTGTTCGGGAAGAACCGGGCGGACGACGCGCAAGCGGTTTTCGTGGCCTTCAGGCTCAAGCCCCAGCAGGGTCGTGAGCAGATAAGGCATCGTCCCCGCCGCCCAGGCCTGGGGCTGGCACGCGACCGGGTATGGGACGGGAACGCCGTAATCGTCACGATGAAATCCGCCGAACAGCTCCGGCAGCCGGCGTCCGTCGAAATAAATCGTCGCATGTATCAGCCCCGCGAAGACTCGCAACGCTTCCGCGTCACACCCGTAACGTTTGAACCCGGCGGCGATGATCGAATTGTCGTGTGGCCAGACCGTGCCCAGGTGATAACCGAGCGGGTTGTAATATATCTCGCCCGCCGACAGCGTGCGCACGCCCCAGCCGTTGAACATCTCTTCCGTCATCAACATCGCGGCCGTCCGCTTCGCCTTCTCCTCGTCGGCGATGCCCGCCCACAAAGCGTGCCCCGCGTTTGACGACAGGACTTCGACCGGTCTTTTGTCCTTCTGCAAAGCCAGCGCGTACCAGCCGGCCTCGACCCAGAAATCGCGGTTGAATTTGTGGCGCAGAACATCGGCTTCATGGTCGAGTTGCCGCGCCCGCGCCTCATCGCCGGCGCGGCGGAAAAGTTCTGCGACCTCGCGCTTCGCGCGATAGACGTAGGCTTGCACTTCGACGAGCGCGATCGGGGGGGCGGCGAGCGAGCCGTCGGTGTTGACGATCGCGTCGCCCGAATCCTTCCAGCCCTGGTTGTTCAACCCCTTTTCCGTTTTGGACAGGTACTCGACGTAACCGTCGCCGTCGAAATCGCCGTATCGCGCGATCCAGTCGAGCGCCGCCTCGACGTTTCCCCTGAGTTCGTTGAAGAGGGCCAGGCTGCCCTGCCACCTGGCGTGTTCGCCGATGAGGATCAAGAAGAGCGGCGTGGCGTCAATCGTGCCGTAGTAAGGAGTGTGCGGGACTTCGCCCAATCGGGCCATTTCGCCAACGCGGATTTCATGCAGGATCTTCCCCGGCTCTTCCTCGCGCCATTCATTGACCAGCTTCCCCTGAAAATTGCCGAGCAAACGGATCGTCTGCTCGGCGATGCGCGGGTCGTAGGCTAGGGTTTGCAACGCGGTAATGAGGCTGTCGCGTCCGAACAAGGCGACGAACCAGGGCACGCCGGCGGCGAAGTAGCTGGTATCTCCGAGTCGGCTGCGCAACATCCCCAGGTCGCGCAGCGAACGATCCATGACTCGGTTAAGTAATAAGCTGTCGCTCGTGACCTCCATCTCCTGCCGCAGCCAGGCAGCGCTCGACGAGCGGAGCGAGAATTCGACCCCGGCGATATCGACCGGCGGGCGCGCAAGAAGTCGCGCCGTCTCCGCGTCGGACGATTCGGACAATTGAAGAGAAACGAGAATGCGCCGCCGCTCCTTAGGCCGCAGCGCAATCTTGAAATGGACCGTGTTCTGATTCGTCCCGGCGGGCGCGGGCGAGAAGCGCGCTGTCAGTCTGCGGTAAAGTCTGTCGGCCCCATCGTAAGCGAAACGCAGCGCCCGACCTCCATCATCAAACCATTCGAGCGGATGCAATTTGCCGCGCTTTCCCTGAAACAGGCCGCGGATCGCGAACACGTCCTCAAAACCCGCCTGGAAAGTGAGTGAGACGATAAACTCAACGGGGTAGAACGTCAGGCTGCGCAGTTCAATTTCATCAAAGAGCGTCAGATGTTCGCCCGAAACGAGGCGCGACCATTTGATCTCGACGCTGTGCCTGGGCAGTATCCTGCCGTCGGTAGTCCTGATCTCCGCATTCGACAATCCCAATACCGCCAGGAAGCCACTATCCGCGTTCCAGACCAGCTGGTCGGGCCTCTTGCCTCCCAGCTTCAATTCGTAACCATTCAGGAATCGACAATCGTGATAATAGAGGCCGAATCCATGTCCCGCTTCGAGCGGCGCCGAACCATCCGGTTCACAGAGAAAAAATACGTCGCCGTCCTTGATCACGACCGCGCGCGCGATGCTGCGCGTGATCGAAGTCGCGCCTGGAACGAGTCCCTGCTCATCTTGCGGCAATGAAAACTCATTCACTCCGAGCGTCGTTTTCTGATCCAGATCTGACATAAGAGCCAATCGCTTGCCGTTAAACCATGCGGTGGGCATTTTGCAATTTCGGCGCCCTTGACCCGACGCCTACCGTCCCGATGTCGCGCTTGAGAAATCTCATTAAATACAGCGATGGCCGTGCCCCAAATCGCAAATGGCAATTAGAGCGGAT
>DATEMG010000563.1:0-5773 GCA_035275805.1 Blastocatellia bacterium | reverse complement strand
TTTCCTGATCTTCCTGCTGGTTGTTATTTGCTGAATTACTCATCGGATTTTGACTCTTGGTATTGGTATCCTCACTCCCCACTCCCTATTCCCCACTCCCCTCTCGCCGGTTGGCCTCGACCAGCAGAAACATTATCGCCTTCTGAGTGTGCAGGCGGTTCTCGGCCTGGTCGTAAACGATGGAGATTTTGCTGTCGATCACGTCCGCGTCGACCTCGTCGCCGCGGTGCGCAGGCAGGCAGTGCATGAAGAAAGCGTCCTTCCGGGCGCCCTTCATCAACTTTTTAGTGACGCGGAATGGGGAGAAGATTTCGCGGCGGCGTTCGGTTTCGGCCTCGAAACCCATCGAGGCCCAGACATCGGTGTAGACGGCCTGCGCGCCTTCGACGGCGTCGAACGGGTTATTGACGACTTCGATCTTCGCGCCCGTTTTGCGGGCGTCTTTGCGCGCCGCTTTTAAGACGTCGGCGTCAGGCTCATAACCTTTCGGACAGCCGACGGTGATGCGCGAGCCGAGCTTCGCCGCGCCGAAGATCAGCGAATGGCAGGTGTTATTTCCATCGCCGACGTAGGCGAGGTGAAATCCTTTCAGGTCGAGGCCGACCTTTTCGGTCAGCGTGAAGTAATCAGTCAACCCCTGGCATGGGTGTGAAAATTCCGAGAGGCCGTTGATCACCGGCGACGACGAATGGGCCGCAAGCTCGATCACGCTCTCGTGACTGTAAGTGCGCGCGACGATCGCGTCTACCCAGCGCGCCAGGTTGAGCGCCATATCCTTCACCGATTCGCGCTCGCCGAGCCGCACGTTCTGATGATCGAGATAAACGCACGAAGCGCCCATCTGCGTCGCGCCCAGATCGAAGGTCACCCGAGTGCGCAGGCTCGGCTTCTCGAAAATCAGCGCGACGCTGCGTCCAGCCAGCGCGTCGCTGTAATTTCGCGGATTGGCTTTCATATCAGCCGCCGTGGTGAAAATCTTCCGGATTTCCGTCGTCGTCAGGTCGTTGATCGAGATCAGGTCTTTAAGGGCCAACTTTCACTCCCCAGATGTGTAGGGCAAGCCGCTGGTTTGCCCGGTTCTGCCGAAAGGCCGCGTCGAAGTAGTCAAGGCAAAGCGGCCAGATTGTCTTACCCATGCGCCTTGATTTTCATCCTTTCAGGGCGTCGCGAAGCGAAATTCATGAGCTCAAAGGCTCAACTCAATATTTTCCAAATCGTTATCTCCGCCGGTTTGACAAACATCTCGGCGCAATTCTGCCTGAAGGTTTGAATGTGCTCCGATTTGGCATGCTGATCCAATCCCGCCATGCTAGTCCAATTTTCGTAGGCGACGAAATGAGTGGACTGCTTTACCGATTGATGAAAATCGTAGTTGACGCAGGCCGATTCAGCTCTTGTAGAGACCATGAGCTTATCAAGCTCCGCCTTGAAAGCCTCTTCAGTCCCGGGTTTGATTTCAATGTAGGCGATTACGGTGACTTGTTCTTTGTACATTGGCGTTTCCTTGTTCTCCCTTGCGGGTGGCGTTTCGAGACGAAAACCGAGATTATAGGGAAGCGCCGCCCGGCAATCCAGACCCTCCGGATTGAGGCTCCGGACTTCCGGAAGATGAAATAAGCGGGGGTGGGGGAACGCGGCGACCGCGCCTCGTTTATTAAGGCGGCGGCAAAAGAGGCAGAAGCGAAATGACCAAAGCCATTTTCGGTCCCACCTTCGAAGAGATGCTGCATCCGAGCGTGATTGATCCGGTCGTCCGCGAGCAGGCGGCGGGCGCGTTGACCGAATCGCCGCTCGATCCGCTCAACCTCTACAACATCACCTGGCGCGGCGCGGACGACGGCGTCAAATATGAAGTTCTGCCCGCGGAGTTGACCGGCGTCGACGCGCCGATCGTGGTTTTGTACGGACGCGATTTTCCCACCGGCTCGCACAAGGTCGGCGCGGCCTATTCGGTGTTGGCGGAGGCGCTGCTCTTCGACCGAGTGGACATTGACCGGCACACGGTCGTCTGGCCGAGCACTGGCAACTACGGCATCGGCGGCGCGTGGGTTGGCGGTCGAGTCGGCGCCCGGTCAGTAGTCGTCCTGCCGGAAGGCATGAGCCGCGAGCGGTTCGAGCGTATCGAGGGCTATGGCGCGCAGGTGATCAAAACTCACGGCGTCGAATCGAACGTCAAAGAGGTTTATGACAAGGCCCGGGAATTGCGCCGCAATCCCGACATTCGCGTCCTCAATCAGTTCGAGTCGATGGGCAATTACCGGTTTCACTATCACGTCACGGGCAATACCGTCGCTGGGTTGGCCGCCGATCTGAAGCGGCAGGGCGTCGGCGACGGCCGGGTCGCGGCGTTCTGCTCGGCGATGGGCAGCGCCGGGACGATTGCGGCCGGCGACCGCCTCAAACAGCTCTGGCCCGATCTGCGCATTGTCGGTCTCGAACCGGTCCAGTGCCCGACGCTTTATAACAACGGCTACGGCAGACACGACATTCAAGGCATCGGCGACAAGCACGTGACCTGGATTCACAACGTGATGAACATGGACGCGATCATGTGCCTGGACGACGTCGAGTGCAAAAAAGGGTTGCAACTGCTCACGAGCGAGGCGGGGCGGGAGACGATTACGCGGCGCTACGGCGTCGCGGAATCGAAGGCGCTGCGGCTCGCGACCATCTTCGGCGTTTCGGGCGTCTGCAACGCGATCGGCGCGATCAAGACGGCGAAGCATTACAGGTTCGGCAAACGAGACGTGATCGTCACAATCTGCACAGACGCGATTGACCGCTACCATTCGGTGATGAAAGAGATGGCCGACATGTACGGAGAGATTGACGACGCCAGGGCGACGGCCTACGTTGAAGCGATCTTTCACGGCGCAAAAACCGATTGGATCAAGGACGGGACGCCCGATATGCGCCGACAGTGGCAAAACCTGAAGTATTACACATGGGTGGAACAGCAAGGTAAGACCGCCGAAGAGCTTGACGCGCAGAAAGACCCGGAGTGGTGGATCAGGCATCAGCGGTTAATCCCGGAAATGGACGCGCGCATCAGAGCCGCGCGCATGGTTTGAAAACGCGCCCGCCAATGGTATTCTCCAGCTTAACACCCCCAGATGAAATCCCACTATGACGGGAAAAGGAGAATTTATGACCTTGAATGAGATTAAGCTTGGAACATTCGTTCGCAACGCTACACGCATACTTGCGGCTCTGCTGGCGGTGATTTTTGTCGGCGGGGGTCTTTCCCACGCGACTCCTCAACGGGGCGACGAAATATATTGCGCTTCAGACGACGGGCGGCGCAATTATTGCGGCGCCGATACGCGCGGCGGCGTCCGCCTGATCCGTCAGCGCAGCGACTCGCCATGTATTTCGGGAAGGACTTGGGGCTATGACCGGCGGGGTATTTGGGTGGATCGTGGATGCCGGGCCGAATTTTTGACCGGCACGAATTATCGCGACCGCAATAATGACGGTTATCCCGACCGTGGCCGCGGACGCGACCGCGACCGCTTCGTCCAGAACTTCTATTGCGAGTCCGGCGACGGAAGACGCCATTATTGCTCCGAAGGCGCGCGCGGAGAAGTTAGACTGATCCGCCAGCGCAGCGGCTCGCCCTGCATTTTCAACCGCACCTGGGGACGCGACCAGAACGGAGTTTGGGTGGATCGCGGCTGCCGCGCCGACTTCGAAGTCAGACGATAACCCCAACCGCCCTGCGACAGTCATAAGAAGAACCCTGTTTGACCACAAATTTGTGTCTTTGCGGTCAGACAGGGTTCTTATTTTGTTGTTTGAACCGCCTGTCACGTGTTAGCATCCTCCCGCAATCCTCTCAACAATCAACCGACTGTTCCCCGGTTAACCATCCGTTCCCGGTTAATCGAACTGTTCCCAATTGATCGACTATCAACTCTCCCCAAGAGTCAAAAAACATTTTCAAGGAGGACGTGTGTTCATGCGTAACGAAGTGAACAAGCTGGGGAAGTTTCGACATACGGTATTCATCACGGTCGCGACGGCTTTGTTGTTGGGGATTGTCTGGAGACAAGGCGCTCCGGTTTCGCAGGCCGCGGGAGAAGGGTACTGGCATACGAGCGGCAATCAGATTCTCGACGCCAACAACCAGCCGGTGCGCATCACGGGGATCAACTGGTTCGGCATGGAGACCAATACCTTCGCGCCGCACGGATTGTGGACGCGGGGCTACAAATCCATGCTCGACCAGATCAAGAGCCTGGGCTATAACACGCTCCGGCTGCCCTATTGCAATCAACTCCTCGACGCGGGCAGCGCGCCCAACGGGATTGATTTCAACCAGAACCAGGACCTGCAGGGGTTGAGCGGCCTGCAGATCATGGACAAGATCATCGCCTACTGCGGCCAGATCGGGCTGCGCGTGTTCCTGGATCGCCACCGCCCGGACGCCGCGGGGCAGTCTGAGCTTTGGTATACGTCCGCTTATTCCGAGACGCGGTGGATCAACGACTGGAGGCTTCTGGCCCAACGTTACAACGGCAACCCGACGGTGGTCGGGGCCGACCTGCACAACGAGCCGCATGGCGCCGCCTGCTGGGGCTGCGGCGACATGAACCGCGATTGGAGACTGGCGGCGGAGCGGGCAGGAAACGCGATCCTTTCGGTCAATCCGAACTGGCTGATCATCGTCGAAGGCGTAGACGCCTTCAACGGCGATTTCTACTGGTGGGGCGGCAATCTGATTGGCGCGGCCTCGGCGCCGGTGAGATTGAACGTTCCGAACCGCCTCGTTTATTCCGCCCACGACTATCCGTCTTCGGTTTTTGCGCAACCCTGGTTTAACGCGCCCAACTATCCGAACAACCTGCCCGCGGTATGGGACGCCCATTGGGGCTATCTGCACAGGACCAACGTCGCCCCTGTGCTGCTCGGCGAGTTCGGCACGAGGCTGCTAAGCATGTCGGATCAGCAGTGGCTGGACACGCTGGTTAATTATCTGGGAACGGGCGCGAACAAAATCAGTTGGTCTTTCTGGTCGTGGAATCCGAACTCCGGCGACACCGGCGGCATCCTGGCGGACGACTGGAGGACGGTGATCACCGCAAAGCATAACAAGCTCGCTCCTATTCTCTTTCCGTTGACTGGCGGAGGCCCGACGCCGACTCCAACACCGACGCCGGCGCCGACGCCGACTCCAACACCGACGCCAGCGCCGACGCCGACTCCAACACCGACGCCAGCGCCAACACCAACGCCGACTCCCGCTCCGACTCCTACTCCGGGCGGAGGGGGGTGCGCCGTGACCTATTTCGTACGCGACCAATGGCAGACCGGCTTCGTAACTGATGTCACGGTCGAGAACCTCGGCGCGCCGTTGAACGGATGGCAATTGAAATGGTCGTACTCCGGTAATCAACAGATCACAAATCTGTGGAACGGAGGGTTAAGCCAGGTGGGCCAATCGGTGACGGTCAACAATGCAAGCCACAACGGCAACCTGCCCACCGGAGGTAGAGCCACATTCGGCTTCCAGGCGAGTTACAGCGGCTCGAATGCGGCGCCGATCAACTTCGCTTTGAACGGCGTTTCCTGCGTCAGAAGGTGAGGCGGCGCGGTTGAGCGTGGGAGAAATCCCCAGTCGCGGAGCGACGGTTGAGCTTAGGCCGGGCGTTTTAACGCCATTGGCATTAAGTTTAGCGTGAATGAGTGCGAAGCTTTGGAGTGCGGCGGCTTTGACGCCGCTTTCCCAGTTGTAAATCGAGCTTTCGACAAATCGAGGGATGGGAAAGCGGCG